>CAZKQM010000033.1:0-13459 GCA_964554895.1 uncultured Maribacter sp.
CAGTTTTCAGTGGTTGGTTAAAATGTAGTTTAGTCGATACCAATAATTTTGTAATATCTTTAAAAAAAAATAGCATATGAAGTTTGTTTTCATCTTTTTTTTATTTCTTTTTTCGCTACCTATGAATGCACAAGAAAATACTATCAAATTACCCTATGATAAAATTCCTGATGCACCAGAGCTATATACACCAGGTACAGTTGTTGCGCGTATGATAGATGGTTTAGCATTTAGATATAGATGGGCTACAGAAAACTTGACAGAAGAAAATTTAGATTACAAGCCTGGTAATGATGGTCGTAGTATTAGAGAATTAATAGACCATTTGTATGGCTTGTCACAAGTGATTTCTAATAGCGCTAAAAAAATTGCTACCGATCGAACCGTAAAAGCTAAAGAATTGACCTACCTCGAAAAGAGAATCGCAACCTTGAATAATTTTAAAATGGCTAGTAAGTTCTTTGCTAAAACTGAAGACTTGACAGCGCATAAAATTATCTTTAAACGCGCTAACGGAACTTCTGAATTTCCGTTTTGGAATAACATTAATGGCCCTATTGAAGATGCTGTCTGGCATGCAGGTCAAATAGTGCTTTTAAGAAGATCTGCCGGAAATCCTATAAATCCTAAAGTCAATGTGTTTTTGGGTAAATTAAATGATTAAGTCCTACGAGCTTGAAAGCGTTGTCATTTAAGTTACCTCTTTTAAGTGTAAATTTGATCAATGCAAAAATTTCTTCCATTTCTTAATTGGATGCCCAATTATAAAAAGTCTGATTTTACAAGTGACTTGGTAGCCGGTTTAACAGTGGGTATTATTTTGATACCGCAAGGTATGGCATATGCTATGATTGCTGGTTTGCCTCCTGTTTACGGCTTGTATGCCTCTATTGTGCCAGTACTGATCTATATGTTTTTAGGTACTTCTAAAAATATTGCAATTGGTCCGGTGGCAATGGATTCACTTTTGGTGGCAGCAGGTCTTGGGGCTTTAACCATTTCGAGTGTAGAAAATTATATTGTATTAGCCATTTTTTTAGGTTTTTTAGCTGGCGTTTTTCAACTTCTTTTAGGCGTATGTAGAATGGGTTACCTAGTTAATTTTTTATCAAAACCAGTACTTAGTGGTTTTACATCAGCGGCAGCTCTCATTATCGTTTTTAGTCAAATAAAACACCTTATTGGGGTTGATATTGAACGAAGCAATATGTTTCATAAAATGGTAATGAATGTGTTAGTAAAGATTGGTGAAACCAATTTATATGATTTCTTAATTGGCGTTGTTGGTATTTTACTTTTGTTGGCTTTTAATAAATGGGCTAAGAAAATACCGTCAATACTGATTGTTGTTATCGTGGGTATTTTGGTTGTTAATTTTTTAAAGTTGGATGATTATGGCGTGAAGATATTAGGAGAAATACCAAAAGGATTACCTTCATTTACTGTACCTGATTTTAATTGGAAAAACACCTTAGAAATTTGGCCTATTGCATTAACCTTAGCCTTTGTAGGATACCTAGAAGCTATTTCAATTGGCAAAACATTTGAAGAACAAGAAACCAAAGCTACTCTAGATGCGAATCAAGAATTAGTTGCTTTAGGAGCGTCAAATATAATTGGTTCATTTTTTCAATCGTACTGGGCAACTGCCAGTTTTTCAAGGTCAGCCATTAATCATGAAGCCGGTGTGCGTACCAATCTTTCAGGTTTGTTTTCATTGATTTTAGTGGTGCTAACCTTACTTTTTTTAACACCATTATTTTATCACTTACCAAAAGCGATTTTGGCAAGTATAATCATGGTGTCTGTTGTCAAATTGATTGATTTTAAGTATGCCATCAAGCTATTAAAAAATAATAGTGATGAATTTTTAGTTTTAGTGTTGACCTTCTTAATTACACTTTTGGTGGGTATTCCGCAAGGTATATTATCAGGAGTTTTATTTGCCTTATTACTTATGGTCTATCGCACCAGCAATCCGCATTTTGCAGTAATTGGAAATGTAAAAGACACTGATTATTATAAGAATGTAAAACGCTTTGCTGATGAGGTTGATATACGAGATGACCTTTTAATTGTGCGTTTTGATGCCCAAATATATTTTGGAAATGTAGCCTATTTTAGAAATAAGATGCAAGAACAAATTGCTTTAAAAGGAGGCAAATTAAAAGGAATCATATTAAATGCTGAATCTATTAATTACATTGATTCAGGTGGAGCAAAAATGCTAACGCAATTGATTAAAGAAGTTCATGCAAATGACATTCAATTTTATATTGCAGGTGCGATAGGCCCAACAAGAGATATTATCTTTGAAAGTGGGATTATAGAGGAGTTAAGAAAGGAATTTTTATTTGTGAAGACAAAAGAGGCAGTTGCCTATTTTGATAATCCTAAAATGGTTTCAATAATGGGATCAAAAGTGGCGTATCAAAACAAATCAAAGCATTAATTTTGCATATATAAATTGACGTAAGATAAATTCAGAATTTACAATGAACATTGAACAGATTTATACAGGATGCTTAGCACAAGGGGCATATTATATTGAAAGTGATGGCGAAGTTGCCATTATTGACCCTTTAAGAGAAGTTCAACCTTATTTGGATCGGGCAGCAAAAGATAATGCAAAAATCAAGTATATTTTTGAAACCCATTTTCATGCTGATTTTGTAAGTGGTCATGTAACACTTTCAAAAGAATCAGGAGCTCCTATAGTATTCGGCCCCAAGGCAATAACAGCCTTTGATGCTATTATAGCCAAAGATGGCCAAGAATTCAAAATAGGAAAATTGACCATTAAAGTTTTACATACACCTGGTCATACCATGGAGAGTACCACTTATTTATTAAAAGATGCTCAAGGTAGAGATCATGCCATTTTTTCGGGCGATACACTTTTTCTTGGCGATGTAGGAAGACCAGATTTAGCTCAAAAAGCCGCTGATGTTACACAAGAAGATTTAGCCGGAATTCTGTACGATAGCTTGCGTACTAAAATAATGCCTCTTGCTGATGACGTAACTGTGTATCCGGCACATGGAGCTGGTTCTGCTTGCGGTAAAAATATGATGAAAGAAACGGTTGATTCTTTAGGCAACCAAAAGAAGATGAATTATGCGTTACGTGCCGATATGACCAAAGAAGAGTTCATCGAAGAGGTAACAGAAGGTTTATTACCGCCTCCAAAATATTTTCCTTTAAATGTGAAAATGAACAAAGAAGGATATGATGACATAGCCGATGTTTTAAAGCGTGGTTCTACAAGATTGAATCCGAAAGCTTTTGAAACTTTGGCCAACGAAACAGGAGCTATTGTTTTAGACGTACGCCATCAAAATGATTTTGTTAAAGGACATATACCGCGTTCAATTTTCATTGGTTTGAATGGCGATTTTGCTCCGTGGGTAGGTGCTTTGGTTGCTGATACCAAGCAAGCTATTCTTTTGGTAGCCCCTGAAGGTAAAGAAGAAGAAGCTTTAACCCGACTTTCAAGAGTAGGTTTTGATGGTACGCTAGGCTATTTAGAGGGTGGATTTGAAGCTTGGTCAGATGCGAATTTACAAGTTGACACTATTACTTCGCTATCTGCCGTTGCCGTTAAAGACGCAATTAATGCAAAAGAAGTTCCGGTTTTTGATGTCAGAAAAGAATCAGAGTATCAATCTGAATACGTAATTGACGCAAATCACACCCCATTAAGTGAACTGAATAATCATTTGGCTGAATTTCCTACTGATGAACCCTTTTATGTTCATTGTGCTGGGGGGTATCGCTCTGTTATAGCAGCCTCAATTTTGAAAAGTAGAGGTATTCATAATTTAATTGATGTGGCAGGGGGTTTTGGAGCTTTGAAAAAAGCAGGTGTAAATGTGACTGAATTTGTTTGTCCGTCAACGCTATAGCTTTCAGAACCTTTATTGCATTACTTCTTCTAAAGCTATTAATTTTTTCTTCGGATGTCTTAGCAAGTATGATTGAACAATTCGCTGTGTTTCTAAAGTGTTTTTTTGACGAATTAAAAAAGGTTCAAAATCACTAAATGTTGAGATGGTATTTTCTTCAGAAATAAAACCATAACCAGCATATTTCCCGTTTTCCATATAAACAATGGCTTTTTCCGCTTCTTTTCGTCCACTTTCACTGAAGACAAAATTTTCATAGCTAGATTTCATTTGCAATATCGCCAGTTGCACTTTTTTATTATAGTTCTGAGTAGTTTCTTTTCCTTGACAAATACCATCACAATCTGTTATACTATAATGTGAGCAATGTGTCACATTTTCTTGCAGATGGCAATATTTAGGGCAAAGTTTAAAGGTTTTACATAACTCTTCTAAATAAGTTCGGCAATCTGAGGCGCGATAAAAAGTACGTAATGAATTGGGTACCGCTTTTAATTTGTTGTACGCCAAGTGTATAATACCATTACGGTCTTCATACGCAAAGAGGGCGTATTGTTGAATGTTTCTTTTTTGGGCTTGATTAAATTTAGGGTAGTGAAGTTTGATGGCATCTGATTCCATCAACAAGGCAAGAAGGTCACTACCTGAAAGTTCAAAATCGATACCAGCAGTTAAGTTGCACATTTCAATCTCTTTGGTTTTTTTATCATAAAAATGACTCAACACTCTTTTCTTGATATTTATGGCCTTACCCACATAAATTATTTTTCCTTGAGCATTTTTGAAATAGTAAACTCCAGGTTTAGTAGGCAAATTGTCATATACTTTTTTCGGTAATGATGGTGGCAGTGTTATTTCTTGTGAACGTGCATTTAAATGTTTTTTGAATACTTCTGCCGCACCATCTGCCCTCAATAATTTTTGAAACAATAATACCGTAGCATGCGCATCGCCTCGTGCTCTATGGCGATCTGTTAAGGGTATATTTAGGCTTGAACACAATTTGCCCAAGCTATAGGAATTATAACCAGGAATCAATGTTCGTGATAGGCGAACGGTGCATAATTTTTTTCGAACAAAATCAAGTCCAATGTTTTTAAATTCGTTTTTAATGACGTTGTAATCAAAGCTAACATTGTGAGCCACAAAAATGGTGTCCTTCGTAAATTCTAGAATAGTTGAGGCTATCTCACTCAAAATGGGGGCATTGCGAACCATATGATTATCAATGCCAGTTAAACCCGTAATGAAATAAGGTATCTCACACTGCGGATTCACTAACGAAGTATATTCATCAATAATTTCATGGCCATCATATTTAAAAATGGCGATTTCAGTGATTTTATTACCCTTGATACTGTTACCTGTAGTTTCTATGTCAATAATGCAGTACAATCTAAGTTTTCGCTTTTAAATAGTATCTAAAGGTACCGACTTTTGCGAATCAAAACTATACTCGTGGAATAGAAAATTGGTTTAAAAACCGAAAATAAAAGTATTTAGGGTTTTTGTTTTACAGGTTGTTTTGTATACGAGAATCATATGAATTTAGAACTTTACCTATAAAACTGGTCTTTGAAAGAGGATATTTTCTAGTCTTCACGTTCTTTTTATATCTTGGCACGCCCAAACATTATGAAAAAGTTAATTTTTTTAAGCGCCCTTTTCTTCGTTCAAATATCATTTGGGCAAACCACACCAATACCTGATGCTAATTTCGAGGCCGAACTTATAGCACTCGGTATTGACCGCAACGGGGCAAACGGTACTATTACTAATGCCGATGCTGCTTCAGCAACTGGCTATACTAGTAACAGAACTGATATTACTAATTTTCAAGGTTTAGAGGCTTTTGTCAATTTGACGAAACTAAATTTAGGTAGAAATCAATTTACTACGGTACCTCTGACAACCTTAACCAATCTTGAGGAATTAATCTTCAATGAAAATCGAGTTTTAGCTTCAATTGACTTATCGCAAAACACAGAATTAAGAATATTAAATATTGCATCGATAGCGACGATAAACCCGTCGACAATGACCAGTATTGATTTGTCAAACAATACCAAACTTGAAGAAATAAATATTTTTAATTTTCAAGATTTAGAGTTTTATACGCTTCCAATTACCAATACCTTAAGAAAGATTAGAATTCATTCTAATTTTGATTTGCCAGCTGATTTATCCGGTTATAATAATCTTGAAGAAATTGATTTAGGTGTTGTAAAAGATAAATTTATCTTTATGACCCCACCTGATGAAAAGTTAAATTTAAAGATTTTTAGAATTTCAAGAGGCGAAATAAGAGATTTTAGGTACTTAGAAAATTATACCAACCTAGAGCTTATTTCAGTGCGAAGTTTGACTGAACAAATTTCATTACCGCAAACACCGACCTTGACTTTTATTCAAATCAACGGTCACGGTATTACCATACCGATGTCGTTTCAGGGCATTCCTAATTTGGTAGATCTTGATATAAGAGCAAATACCTCTGATGTGCCCTTATCAATAGATATAAGTTCGAATGCTGCGCTTCAAAATTTGAATTTATCGGATAATAAAATGGCCGATTTAGATGTTCAGTCAAATGGGCAACTGGTTATTTTAACCGTAACGCAAAACAATTTAGAAAGACTTGATTTAGATGGTAATCCGTTATTAGATCGTTTAACCGCCAGTTCTAACTTATTAAGTAATATTGACGTTAGAAGTAACCCTTTATTGAGAAGGATTAGAGTTTCAGATAACCGCTTAACTGCTTTAGATATTACGCAAAACACCAGACTTGAAGAGCTTGAATTTGATACGAATTTATTTGCTGGTCAAGGACCAGATTTAACACAGAATCCAGAATTGTTTTTAATCAATGGGTCATTTAATAAAATGACTTCGCTAAACATTTCTCAGAATTTGAAAATTAGATTTTTAGATCTTTCAAATAATCAGTTTTCAGGCAACAATATTGTAAATCAAATTCATCAAAACTATGTTGCCGCAGGCCGTTCTTTGGGCGCTGAAACCTATTTACTTAATGATAATCTTTTATCAGATACCTTGCCCAATTTTGCCAGCTTGGTCAATGGCTCAACTCAAGATTTTAGTTTCTCAATTCATAATAATAACCTACAGTTTGGAGACTTTGAAGCGCATCATCAACAATATGTAAATTTCAGAGATACACCAAGAGGGGGTAGTTTTATTTTTAGCAGGTATTGGTATGCAAATCAGAACAAAGTAAATGTTGAAGAAACCATAACTACAATTGCGGGTCAACAGGTGGTCATGGCCACTGTTGTTAGAGGAAGTCAAAATCATTACCAATGGTTTAGAAATGGTGTTCCAATAGCAGGTGCTGCTGATTCGCCAGAATATATAATACCTAATCCAGATGCATGTGAGTCAGGTGTTTATCACGCAGAGGTAACTAGTGATTTAGTTCCTTTAGAAGATGCAGAAGCGCCGGGTAATAATGGTAAAAATTTGGTTTTAGTTCGAAATGATATTTCATTGGGAACCAATGGAGTTCCAACGTGCGCGAATTTAATTGAACCTTTGAATAATGCTATTGAGGTACCCATCAATTCTGGTATTGAATGGGAAAGTGATTCAGGAGCTTGTGGTTATATTATAACGGTGGGTACCACTTCAGGTGGAAATGATATCATTAATAATGAAGATGTAGGTAATGTAACGGCTTATAATTTTCAAAATAACCTTCCTGAAAATCAGCTAATTTTTGTGCAAATTCAACCTTATTTCAGTGATGGTTCACAGCTGGATTGTGATGAAGAATCGTTCTTGACTAATGACGAATTAAAATTGCCAGATTGTACTGAGATATTGCAACCTACAACAGGTAGTGTTGGTGTGGCACCTTTCACTAATATTTTGTGGCAAGCTTCAAATGGCGCAGATGGTTATTTGGTAAAAATAGGTACGCAACCCGGAGCAGGAGATTTGTATGATTTTGATGCAGGCGACACCACTAGTTTTGATCCACCTGTTGACTTTGCTGAAGATCAAACATTTTATGTAACTATAACTCCCTATAACTCAGTTGGCGAACCTTTAGGTTGTGCTATAGAAAATTTTTCAACGGCTAGCGATGGGGCATTTTTATCATGTACTATTTTGACGACTCCGTTAAATTCATCAGTAAATGTTGATGTAAACTCATCAATTCAATGGGCTGAGGTAGCTAATGCCATTGGGTATCGATTAACGGTAGGTACCACTACCGACGGTTCTGAAATATTTACGGGCGACGTAGGTAATAATACGTTGTATAATTTTGAAAATGAGTTACCCGCTGATACTGATATTTTTGTGACCATTACACCCTATGATATTGATGGCGACGCAGATTCTTGTACTACTGAAAGTTTCAGAACAGCACCTATAATACCAATACCTGATTGTACGTCATTGTTGTTTCCTGTTGCTGGCTCAAGAGAGGTAAACCCTTCTGTAAATATTGCATGGAATGGTGCACCTAGAGCATTAGGATATGTTTTAGAAGTAGGAACCAACCCAGGCGTCTATGATTTCTTTTCTGAGGATGTAGGTTTAAGAACTTCCTTTAATTTTCCAACCGCTTTACCCGCGGGAAGTCCTATATATGTTAGAGTAACTCCTTATAATAGAGAAGGATCCCCTGAAGATTGTATTGAAGAATCTTTTTCAACAAGCGAGCCTGTAAAACCAATTTGCAGTACACTTGTAGGACCCATTGATGGCGAAGAAGCGGTAAGCGTTGATACGAATCTATCTTGGGAATTTGTGAGTAATGCCAATGGCTATTTACTCAATGTAGGTACTAGTTCGGGTAATTATGATATTATAAGTGAAGATGTAGGCGGTGTTACTTTTTATGATTTTCAAGATGCCTTACCAGAAGTAGCAACAATTTACGTTCAAATAATTCCTTACAATGACGAAGGAGAGGCAGAGTCGTGCATTGAAGAAAGTTTTACAACCGCACTTGCTCCTGTGATTCCTGAATGTACAGCATTGTTAGAACCCATTAATGGTCAAATGCAGGTAAATGCGTTGACGAATTTTGCTTGGTCGCCCATTTCAAATGCAGATGGTTATATATTAAGAATAGGAACAACTTCGGGGGGTTCAGATATTTTTGTAGATAATGTGGGTAACGCAAGTTCTTTTGATTATGACGGACAACTACCGGCGGAAAGTGACATATATGTGACCATAACTCCTTTTAATGAAGAAGGTGATGCAATTGGATGTATCGAAGAATTTTTTACCACTGAAATTGAACCAATGATTCCGGCTTGTTCAACATTGATTATGCCTTTCAATAATGATACTGAAATTAGCACCAGCACTAATTTATCATGGTCGAATGTATTTAGTGCAGATGGTTATATTTTAGAAGTGGGTTCAAGTTCTGGTTCGAATGACCTTTTCTCTCAAGATGTAGGCCCTGCTACTTGGTTTGATTTACCTAATAATTTGCCAGAAAATGCAACCATATACGTAAACATTATTGCTTACAATGATTTAGGTATGGCGATAGATTGTTTTGAAGAACAGTTTGAAACGACCTCTGAACCTACCTTGCCGAGTTGTACTAGTATGTTGGTTCCTTTTGATTTAGAAGAAGAAGTTAACCCAGGTACAAATATCGCTTGGGGTCTTGTAGATAACGCCGATGGATATGTTTTAGAAGTGGGTACTAGTCCGGGGGTTTATGATTTCTTTTCTGAGGATATAGGTTTGAGAACTTCGTTCAATTTACAAAATGCATTACCAAGCGGAAGTACCATTTATGTTCGCATTACGCCATACAATGATCAAGGTTCTGCAAGTGATTGTATCGAACAATCTTTTACTACCAGTAATTCAATGTTACCCAATTGTACAAGTTTATTAGGACCATTAAATGGAGAAGAATTAGTTAGCGTGAACACAAATTTTTCTTGGGATTTTGTGAGTAATGCCGAAGGATACATATTGAATATTGGTTCGAGTGCGGGTAACTATGATCTTTTCTCTGAAGATGTAGCGGGCGTAACTTTTTATGATTTAGATAATTTATTACCCGAGAATGCACCCATCTATGTATTAATAGTTCCTTATAATCAAGTAGGTCAAGCTATTGGATGTATAGAAGAAAGTTTTACAACTTCAAATGCACCTGAACTTCCAAATTGTCCTCAATTATTAGAGCCTAGAAATGGCGATATTCAAGTTGATGTGTCAACAAATTTTGCATGGGAAGCTATTAATAATGCTGATGGCTATACCTTACAAATAGGTACTTCATCGGGTAGTGCGGATCTTTTCAATGGAAACGTTAATGCAGCGAATTCATTTGATTTTGACGGAGCGCTTCCTGAAAACACACCAATTTACGTAAACATTATTCCCTTTAACGAATTAGGAGAAGGAGAAGGTTGCGTTGAAGAAGTTTTTACAACGGCTTTAGCACCTACTATACCTGCATGTCCTGTTTTGACGATGCCTTTAAATAATGCATCTGCGATAAGTGTTGATACGAATCTTTCTTGGACGCCCATCGCAAATGCTGACGGTTATATTTTAGAAGTAGGTTCAAGCCCTGGAGCTAATGACCTCTTTTCAGCCGATATAGGCAGGGCTTCTTGGTTTGACTTACCCGATAGTTTACCAGAAAACGCACCAATTTATGTGTCGGTAGCGGCCTATAATAATTTTGGTACTTCAACAGGATGTAATGAAGAACAATTTGTAACTACTGATACACCTACCCTACCTTCTTGTACTACTATTTTGATACCAACTAATAATGAACAAGAAGTTAATGTAACCACAAATATTGCATGGGGTCTAGTATCAAATGCAGACGGATATTTATTAAATGTAGGTACAGCAAGTCAAGGTGCTGATATTTTTTCTGGCGATGTGGGCAATACAACTTGGTATGATTTACCACAAGATTTACCTGAGAGTACCACTATTTTTGTAACAGTTATACCCTATAATAATTTAGGGCAAGCAGTTAATTGTATTGAAGAATCTTTTGTTACCGCTGGTGCACCAACGGTACCGTCATGTACAATTCTCTTATTTCCTTTGAATGGTTCACAAGGCGTAAACCCTGAAATAAATTCTATTTCTTGGGTGCAAATAGATGATGTCACTGGTTATTTTGTGTCTGTAGGTACAGCACCAGGTGTTTTTGATATTGCAGATAACGTTGATGTTGGTCTCACTACAGAGTATGTATTGGCTGGGGCTTTACCTTTTGCATCATCCATTTTTGTTGAAATCAAACCCTACAATGCCATTGGAATAAATGATACCTGCCCTGTAGCCTCATTTACAACGGCTGATGAAGTATTAGAACCAGTACCGAACTGTACAGATATTTTTGAACCCTTAAACGGACAATCAAATATTGGTTTAACCACCACGATACGATGGAACGAGCTTGCCAATGCGAATGGCTATGTTTTGACCTTAGGTACAGCCGAAGGTGAAACTGATATTCTTGACACTTTTGATGTTGGTAATGTTACGGCCTATGAAGTAAGCGGTTTGCCAGCCGCAAGTGTGATTTATGCTACAGTCAGCGCCTATAATGAAGTAGGTTTTCCAGAAGGATGTAGCTTCTCTACATTTATAACCGTTTTTGATGAAGAAAATATAAACGACACCAAATTTGGTTTAACTCCAAATGGCGACGGACTCAATGATTTTTGGCGTATTGATGGTATAGAACAATACCCCGATAATGTGGTGCGAATATTTAATAGATGGGGCGATGAAGTTTACAAAACCATTGGGTATGACAATTTACGAAACGCATTTTCAGGCGAGGCAAATCAAAAAATTGCCTTAGGGGCTGGGCAGCTGCCATCAGGCACTTATTTCTTTGATATTCAAATTGAAGGGGATCACGATATTGATGTTTTACGGGGCTATATAATACTCAAAAGAGAATAAAATGATGGGTAAAAAAATAGTATGTATCTTATTATTGGTTTCTAGTGTTTGTTTTGCGCAACAAACACCAGTATTTGCTGAGTATAATTATAATCCGTTTATACTCAATTCGGCATATGCAGGATCAGTTCAAAATCCAGAAATATCATTATCAAATACAGGCTTTTTAAACTCCTTTGAAGGTAGTCCTCAAAATATAGGGTTTACTGCACGAACACAGTTGGGCGCTGAAAATTTAGGAGTCGGAGTGGGGCTCATTAGCGATCAAGTTGGGGTTACTAACGCCACATCTTTTTTTGCAGCTTTTTCATATAGAGTATCTTTAAATTTAGATGATGATCCTTATTGGAAAGTTCAAGAACCAGAAGGACTTTCTTTTGGAATTACCGCCGGAGTTCAAAAATACCAAGAGAACTTATTAGGTTTGGGTCAGGGTACTGATCCACTGTTAGCCCAAAATATCAATGCAAATGTACCCATTGTTGGTGCTGGTATCTTATTAAATTATTCAAGATTTTATTTAGGTATTTCAACGCCTAATTTATTAGGCGATCGTTTTGCATCTGAAGATGCTTTAGACATTCAAGTTCCTTTTTATGGGTATTTAGGATATCATTTTTATTTCGATCAGTTTAAGAATATTCGCGTAACACCTAATGTACTCATCAAACAAGAAAAAGGATCGCCCGTACAAGCTGATTTAAATGTAGCTTTTACATGGAATTCAGTCTTAGAATTCGGAGCCGGATACCGTACTAATTCTTCTGTTAATATTTTAGCGGGTACCTATCTTTTTGAAAGCTTACGTTTGGTCTATAGCTATAATCTTGCCAATGCAAATCTTACGTTTGGTAATACACATGCGTTGAGCTTGAACTATAGGTTTAATAGAGGGTTTGAGGGGAGGTAGTTAAAAAATTTTATTATTAAAAACGAAAAATTTCTACCGACTTTAATTTGGTAATGCTCAAAGAATTATTGGGTTCTAAACTAGAAAAAGAAATAACAAAAAATCGGATCTGAAATGTCCCCCAACACTCAAACCCGATTTAATATTCATTTTTTCCAAAAGTAATTTTGGAGAAACGTTATGTAACAAAAATATTCAAAGTACTTAAAATTGTAAATACCCAATGTTGGGTATTTTTTGTTTTAAAACCAAATTGTGGGCAAAAGGGTAGTAGCGTAATGAAGTGGCGGTTTAGAAGATTACGCTAAAACTTTAGAATTGCAAATACAACGGTAGAGGCTATCTAATTAGGTAACAAGATTAATATTAAACTAATCTTTTATTCCTGAATGCTATACCAGAGCCTGATTTCAAATAGCGTTCGAAATCATAAGCCTTTTGTTTATTAGCAAAGTATGAAATATGAACTAGTTCAAGGGGCAGCTTATCTTTGGTGTAATTTACTTCCCTTTTTTCGTGAGCCTTGAGTCGATTCTTAATATGGGTAGTAAATCCAGTATAATATGTTTCATTTGAGCATTTTAAAATATAAACTGCAAATGGTAGTTCCATGGCCAATTAATTTTAATAGTAAGTTAAAATGAAGATAGAAACAATGGGATCTCCGTTTACCGAAGCCCGACAAAAATAA
>CAZKQM010000033.1:13559-32004 GCA_964554895.1 uncultured Maribacter sp.
TGTTTAATAAAATCGATTAGTTTAAAAAGCCCCCCTTCGCTTTTCGCTTTGCTCATAGCTTCGTGATATATACCAAGATGTGGACCGTGTCCACCGAAGCCCGACAAAAATAATGTTTAATAAAATCGATTAGTTTAAAAAGCCCCCCTTCGCTTTTCGCTTTGCTCAAAGCTTCGGAGGGCGTAGGTGGAGCCGGAGGGATTCGAACCCTCGTCCAAACAAGCAACGCCAGTGCTTTCTACATGTTTAGAATCTGATTGATTTTCGACGCAGGCCTGACCAGAAACCGCCTAACCAACGCTTATCTTCTTAAGTTTTAGTGCTATTATCGAAGTGCTAACAGCCTTATATCGACATTTATGGTGCTCCGAATTGAATCGCCGTCGACAGGGGCTATTCAGGAACATCTCGCTTCGCTACCTAGTAGCGACGAGGCTAATCTTACTATGATTCAGATTAAGCGGCAAGAGCGTAATTATTATCGCCAATTAAAAGTGTGAAATATGAGATTAACGAGCTATTTCTCAGCGCTCGACATGCTTACAATGCCATTGGTCTCGCTGTCAAAACCAGTCGGCCCCATTGTCATTCTCGCACAAGCGAGAATCTATTACTTGAATAGATTGACATTTTTTTCAAAGAACTATTAGGGCGTTCGGGCGGGCTATCCGCTAATACTCCTCTTCGCCACTGGGCGAATACGGGGTAACCGCTACTATCCCTAACGCGGGCAGCAAAGCTAACAAAAACTTGTGAACCCTAACAAATTTTATACGAAGTAGCGTCGAAGTGCCTTGAATTCCATAATTTTAAGTCAACATTTGTACCAAAGTTGTTTTATGAAATTCGGAATCATCGCAGAACGAAAGAATCCACCAGATAGAAGAGTGGTACTATCGCCCAAAGCCTGTCAAAAAGTAGTGGCCAACCATTCAAAAGCTTCTTTGATTGTTGAACCTTCTCAAATCCGGGTTTTTAAAGATGATGCCTATAAAGAACATGGGCTTGAAGTAGCCTCAAAAATGCAGGATTGCGATGTATTGTTAGGCGTAAAGGAAGTGCCTATTAAAGATTTAATTCCTAATAAAAAATACTTTTTCTTTTCGCATACCATAAAAAAGCAACCCTATAATCGCAAACTTTTGCAAGCGGTACTTGAAAAAAATATTGAGCTTTATGATCACGAAGTCATCACGAACCAAAAAGGGCAACGCCTAGTCGCTTTTGGTAGGTATGCAGGTATTGTAGGTGCATACAATGCATTTCGTACCTACGGCTTTAAACATAATCTTTTTACGCTACCCAAAGCAGAGACTTTGATCGATCAACAAGCACTAATTGATGAACTGAAAAAGTTAGAATTACCAAAAATTAAAATAGTATTGACTGGTAAAGGCAGAGTAGGTAGTGGGGCTGTTGAGATGTTTACCGGTATGGGACTAAGACAAGTGGAAGTAGATGCCTATTTGAATTCTAGTTTTGATGAGGCCGTTTATTGTCAAATTGATGTTTCAGATTATAACGTACGTATTGACGGTACAAAGGGTAATTATCAAGACTTTTTCGATTACCCAGAAAAGTATAAAAGCAACTTCTTTCGATTTGCTAAAGTTACTGACTTATATATTGCTGGTCATTTTTATGGCGATGGTGCACCCTATCTTTTTACTCGTGAAGATGCAAAAAATGCTGATTTTAAAATCAGTGTGGTTGCTGATATTAGTTGTGATGTTGATGGGCCAGTAGCTTCAACAATTCGAGCTTCAACAATTGCCGATCCCATGTATGGGTATAACCCAATTACCGAAAAAGAAACTGATTTTAAAGCTAACAATGCGATTGCAGTTATGGCAGTCGATAATCTGCCCTGTGAATTGCCTAGTGATGCCAGTAATGGTTTTGGTACTGCATTCTTAGAATATGTAATTCCTGCTTTTTTTAATAATGATAAAGATGGTATTCTTGAACGTGCCCGAATGACTCAAAATGGTAAGTTGACCGAACGCTATACCTATCTGCAAGATTATGTAGATGAGAAAGAATAAGTCTTTAGTAGTATGGAAATAGGAATACTAAATAATTAAAAAACCAGAATTAATAATCTATTTTGAACCCAGCCGGAGAATACATCTTAAATCAATCAGAACCGTACAGAAGTATATTATTGCATTTGCAATCAATTATTGAGCATACCTTAGATGATGTTGATTTGAAGTATAAATGGAGAATTCCATGCTACTATGTGGGCAAATCGCCAATATGTTATTTGAATGTGCAACAGAAAAAGCAATATGTTGATGTAGGTTTTTGGAACTCGGCCCATCTTACGAAACATCTAGATAAAATGGTCAGTGAAAAACGTAAAGTGGTCAAATCTCTTCGGTATACTTCTCTTGAAGAGATTGATAACAAAATTTTAGTTGAAGTACTTAAAGATGCCTATTTGGTTCGTCAAAATAAATTTTATTAGTTATAATTTTTTCAATACTAAAAGTGTATTATTTTGAATGTCAATAACCTCTTTGAAAAGGTTTTTAAGACCTTCATAACCTTCAGGTTTAATTTGAACTGAATTTATAGCAATACTAAAAGTAAGTGCCACTTGGTTGGTGTTCTTTTGGGTTAAAAATTTTAACGACACCAATTTATCCCCTAACTGAATCGCCTTGGCTTTAGGTATTTCGAGAACTTCATAACCTTCAGGAATATCAATATTAATTGTATAACCAAAACTTCTTGGGTACCCAAAATCAACGGGGTAATTGCGTTCTTCAAGTAAAAACGGATTTTGCTCAAAAAATCGAATCAAAATAGGATTGAAATAAATAGTATCTCCATTCAATATATCATCTAATTCAAATTCAAATCTTTCTGAAATATTTTTAGGTTTAGTTACATCTTTTTTGGTGGAATATGAAGTGATTGAAAGATTACCCTCAAAGCCTTCTTCATAGCTATTGACATAATCTTCTTCACTTTTACTCGCTTGAATAGCTCGGGTTCTTAAAGCACTATAACCAAGATTTATAACATCAAAAATTCCGTATCCGGCTTTATTTTCAACATCAAATTTTAGTTGTACCCTTACCTGGCGTTTGTTTCTTTTTTCAGGTTCTATGGCGTACCAATAGCTATCGTTTTTGAAGTCCATAACACGTCCATAGTGATTTAATGCCCGGAATGGAAGCATGCCAAAAACCATATTTTTATCAGTAGCATCAAGTATATAATTTTGACTGCCAATTTCAACTTTGGCTACGCAGTAATTAAAGTCACTCATAACCGGTTGCAATCTTTTTGGCAGTCCATTATTTCGAGTTGATAATAACATTAAATTGGTTTTGATACCTGCTGCATTTAGTAAATTGATAAGTGAAATATTAATTTCTGAAACATTTCCTTTTTGATTTTCAAAAGCCTGTTTAACCCTAGCCTTACCATAAATTCCATACTTTTCATTCCAGGTGTAATGTTTTTGTACGAAGGCATAAATATTCTTCGCTTTAGTCAAATTATCGCCCTCTATTAAAAGTTCTTCAGGTACATTTTTTTCAAAAAAGCCTTTTTTGGTAAGTTGCTTACCAATGTCTTTGTCACTTCTGAACTCGCGATCTACATCTTTCCATGATTTTGTAAACTTTTTATTTACGCCATTAAACCCATGATACTCGGATAATTCAAATTCAATTCTTGAGATATAATTTGAAGAGGCTAGCATAAAATCGTCATCTGCCTTAAAAGCAGGCACTTCTTTCATTACATATTTTAAAACTTCACAATCAGCAGCCTTGCCATACCCTGCAATGTAAAAACATTCTTTTTTTAATTCTGATTTGTTCTCAATCATTTTATTAGTGCCATACAGCACGCGATTATATACCCAATTACCAGGTATTTCCGCATTAAATTCACTGTGAATTACTGGAATATCTTTTTGAAAATACCAACCGGTTAGATTGTAATCAAAAGGAGTTTGAATAGTATAGGCGTACTCGATTATACTGCCTGGTTCAAGTTTAGGAAAAGTGAATTTGGTCTCGCGCCATCGTTCGTTTATTTTGTTAGAAAAAATTTCACTAGGCAAAACATTCACTCTTTGTTTGCCATTATGAGTTACGGCAGAAATATGAGTTATTTTTTCTGATGCTCGTGAGTTATTGTAAAGTGGTATTTCTATCGTGCCTTGGTCAAAAGCTTTTTGGTTAAATATCTTAATTTTTCTATGATATTTTTTAATGAGTCTGATTTTTTGGTTAACCACTTTAAAATAATTCTCTCCTTTTTCAAATAGTACAACTGCATTTGCTGTAGAGTCTTTATTGTATTTGGTCATATTTCGCTCTACATCAGTTACCTGACCAAAATTTTCTGGTTTTTGTGATTGGAGCTTGGAATAAGAAAAAATTAATAAAACGATAATCAGGATATTCCTGTGAGTCATTGTGAAAGTGTTTGATTGGATTTTAAATCGTCAGTTAATTACGACAACAATGTAACTGTTTTTCTTAAGATAACAAGTTTAGTCAATAATTTTTCTAAGTGATCCAAGTGCAGCATATTCGCTCCATCACTTTTTGCAGTTGAGGGGTCAAAATGAGTCTCCATAAAAAGGCCGTCAACACCTGTCGCAATTCCTGCTCTTGCGATGGTTTCAATTAGTTCAGGTCTTCCGCCTGTAACCCCTGAAGACTGATTGGGTTGTTGTAAAGAATGAGTGACATCTAAAACTACTGGGGCGAATTGTTTCATTACGGGTATCCCCCTGAAATCAACTACCATATCTTGATAACCAAACATAGTTCCTCGATCGGTAATCATAACTTGTTCATTGCCTGAATCCGTTACTTTTTTAACAGCATGTTGCATGCTTTCCGGACTCATAAATTGCCCTTTTTTGAGATTGACCACTTTAGCTGTTTTCGCAGCTGCAACCACCAAATCAGTTTGACGCACTAAGAATGCAGGAATTTGCAATACATCTACATATTCAGCGGCTTTAGCAGCATCTTCAACTTCATGAATATCTGTTACCGTTGGAATTTCAAAAGTTTCTGATACCTTTCTAAGAATTTTCAATGCTCTTTCATCACCAATACCCGTAAATGAATCGATGCGACTACGATTCGCTTTTTTAAAACTTCCCTTGAAAATAAAAGGTATTTCAAGCTTATCTGTAATAGCCACAATTTTCTCAGTAATTCGTAATGCCATTTCTTCGCCTTCAATAGCACAGGGTCCAGCGAGTAAAAAAAAGTTTTCACTTTTGGAATGCCGAAGTTGCGGTATTAAACTCAAATTCATTTCTTAAAGTTTACACAAAGATACTACATAACTGTTTTATCCTTTTTAGTTTTAGGATATCAAAATCACTTTAAATGACTAAAATACTACGCTTAATTTTTGTGTGCTCTTTGCTTTTAATTACTTCAATGCAAGCGCAATCAGTTGCTGAAAAAAATGAAGGTAGTCCCTTTGCATTATTAAATTTAGAACGCCATCAATTTAAATTGAACTTAGTGAGTCCGGGTTTGAGTTATGAATTTGGTATTGTTAAAAATGTAACGGCTTCAACTAGTTTTGGTTTGGCTGTGGCCAGCTATCAAGAAGGTTATACTTTTGGTTTTGCATGGCATACAAGAATACGTTACTATCATAATTTTAATCGTAGAAATCGATTAGATAAAAATGTTTACGGAAATTCTGGCAACTATTTCGCACCAGCGCGAAGTATCTTTTGGGGACCCCTGCAACTCAAAAATAATATTGACGGCCCTAAAGATTTTGCAATTGCGGTTGACGGACTTGTATATGGTATTCAACGTACCTATGAAAAGGGTTTTAATTTTAATGTAGAAGTGGGTGCCGGTTATTACCGAGGCGATGGTGTACCTAATGGGTACGGACCTCTCTTTAATTTTACCTTTGGTTGGGTGGCTACCAAAAGAAAATCAAGAAAACCAGTTTTTGAATAATTCTTAATTGTCAACTCTCTCAAAATCAGCATTATAAATTTAATACTACTTTAGGCTTTACTGAAAGAATTCGCAGTATCTTTGCAGGCTGAAAATAAAAAGTATGTCTAAAACCAAAAATATTGCCATTATTGCGCACGTTGACCACGGTAAAACCACCTTGGTTGATAAAATTATGTATCACTGTCAATTATTTCGTGAGAACGAAAATACCGGAGATCTAATTTTAGATAATAATGATTTGGAGCGTGAGCGAGGAATTACCATTACCTCTAAGAATGTTTCTGTCGTCTACAAAGACACTAAAATCAATATAATCGACACCCCAGGTCACGCCGATTTTGGGGGCGAAGTTGAGCGCGTACTTAATATGGCAGATGGTGTTTTGTTGTTAGTAGATGCTTTTGAAGGCCCCATGCCGCAAACCCGTTTTGTATTACAAAAAGCCATTGATTTAGGTTTGAAACCTTGTGTGGTTATCAATAAAGTTGATAAAGAGAATTGTACCCCTGAAGAAGTTCATGAAAAAGTTTTTGATTTAATGTTTGAGTTAGAAGCTGAAGAATGGCAATTAGACTTCCCAGTAGTTTATGGGTCTGCTAAGCACAATTGGATGAGTGAAGATTGGCAAAAGCAAACTGAGAATATTGAACCTCTACTAGATGTGGTTATTGAACATATTCCATCCTTTAAACCTACAGAAGGGAATACCCAAATGTTGATTACCTCACTTGATTATTCTTCATTCACGGGTAGAATCGCCATCGGAAGATTAACCAGAGGTAATTTAAAAGAGGGTCAGCAAATTGCTTTAGTGAAAAGAGATGGTAGTGTGGTTAAATCAAAAATTAAAGAACTTTTTGTTTTTGAAGGCCTAGGGCGTAAAAAAGTACAAGAAGTAGCAACCGGCGATATATGTGCTTTAGTTGGTGTTGAAGGTTTTGAAATTGGTGATACGGTTGCTGATTTAGAAAACCCTGAAGGCTTGAAAACTATTGCTATTGATGAGCCTACCATGAGTATGTTGTTTACTATTAATGATAGTCCGTTTTTTGGACAAGATGGTAAATTTGTAACCTCAAGACATATCAAAGAACGTTTAGAGCGTGAGTTAGAGAAGAATTTGGCACTACGTGTTAATGAAACAGATAGTGCTGATAAATTTTTGGTTTTTGGTCGTGGGGTATTGCATTTATCGGTTTTAATTGAAACCATGCGTCGTGAAGGATATGAGTTGCAAATAGGTCAACCTCAGGTAATCATTAAAGAAATTGATGGCGTAAAATGTGAACCTGTTGAATCATTGACTATTGATTTACCTGAATCTGTTTCTGGTAAAGCCGTTGAAATGGTGTCAATTCGTAAAGGCGAAATGACAAGTATGGAGGCTAAAGGTAATCGTATGCATTGTGAATTTTTAATACCTTCAAGAGGTATCATTGGTTTGCGAAATCAACTGCTAACGGCCACGGCAGGTGAAGCCATTATGGCGCACCGTTTTTTAGAGTATCAACCTATGAAGGGCAATATACCTCAAAGACAAAATGGTTCTTTGGTTTCTATGGAACTGGGTAAAGCCATACCTTATTCAATTGACAAACTACAAGACCGTGGAAAGTTTTTTGTTGACCCAGGAGAAGATATTTATGAAGGTCAAGTAATTGGCGAGAATTCTCGTGGCGATGACATGACGATTAATATCACAAAAACAAAGAAACTTTCTAATGTACGTTCTTCGGGGGCTGATGATAAGGCGAAGATTGTTCCGGCTATTAAGTTCTCTCTAGAAGAGGCTTTAGAATATATTCAGAAAGATGAATATGTTGAGGTAACGCCAAAACATTTGAGGCTAAGAAAAATATTTTTGACTGAGGTAGACCGTAAGCGTAATAAAATAGAGTAACGGTATTTTTATTTCATTGCAGCCGCGGCCGCACCAATAATACCTGCATGATTCTTTAGGGCGGCAGGTTCAATGGGTGTGCTAATTTTTATACAGTCTTTGTACTCGTCAAAATCTTTTGATGCCCCACCACCTAAAATAATAAAGTCTGGGGCTATAATGAGTTCAACTAGTTCTAAGAATTTATTAAAACGTTTACCCCATTTTTTATAGCTTAGACCTTCACGCTCTTTGGCTGAATCAGCTGCCCAAAGCTCTATTTTTTTGTATTTTTTATAGGGTATTTGTCCCAATTCAAAATTCGGAATTAATTCTCCGTTTAAAAAAGCGCCACTGCCTAAACCTGTTCCAATGGTAATCATCAAAACCAGACCTTTTTTACCTTTTCCAATACCGTAATTCATGCTAGCAAACCCAGCGGCATCTGCATCATTTACAACCGTTACCTCTTGCCCAATAGCTTCACTAAAAAGTTCTTCTACATTGGTATTCAACCATTTTTTATGAAGGTTCCCTGGCGATTTACAAATACCATTTTTGATTACCGTCGGGAAACCAACTCCAATAGGACCTTTATGTTCAAAATGTGCAACAATTTGTGCAATTACTTTGGCCATATCTTTTGGTTTTCTTCCCTTTGGTGTTGGAATACGGTGGCGTTTGGTTAACATTTCGCCAGTTTCAGAATCAACTAGCGCGCCTTTCATGCCCGACCCACCAATATCAATACCAAGTAATTTCATGTACTAAATTTTATTTTTCAAATGTAGTTTATACAGCCCGTTGTACCACCTCAAAAACTTTGTTGCCATCGCACTTTAGTGTTTTAGATGGGTATTTTAAGATAAGGGCGTAGTCATGGGTGGCCATTAAAATAGTTCGTCCTGATTTATTTATTTCTTGAAGTACTTTCATCACTTCAACACTAGTTTGAGGATCGAGATTTCCTGTAGGTTCATCAGCTAAAATTAATTCAGGATCATTCAAAAGGGCACGTGCTATAGCAATACGCTGTTGTTCGCCACCTGATAATTCATGCGGAAATTTAAAACCTTTGGTTTTCATGCCTACCTTTTCTAAAACCTCATTAATTTTAGTTTTCATTTTATCATAATTACGCCATCCTGTAGCTTTGAGTACAAATTGAAGGTTTTTTTCAATAGTACGATCAGGTAGTAATTGAAAATCTTGGAAAATGATACCCAGTTTTCGTCTTAGGTACGGTATGTCTTTTTCTCGTAATCTTTTTAAGTCAAAACCAACAATATTACCAGCTCCTTTTTTAAGAGGTAAATCGCCGTAAAGCGTTTTCATAAAGCTACTTTTACCGCTGCCAGTTTTACCAATTAAATACACAAATTCGCCTTGGTTTACTTCAAGGGTAACCTCGTTTAAAACAAGACTATCTCTTTGAAAAATAGAAGCATCGGTAAGTTCTAGAATTTTGTCAGCCATAACCGCTTTGTTGATATAAAAGTAATAAGTTCAATTGTATTACTGAGCGCTGAATACTGAATTCTTTTTCCTTTGTATTAAAATGCCTGTATACTTAGGTATGATATTTGACGTTATAGCTTCTAGAAAATAGTCTGAACACTATGGTTAAAAAATTGAGTACATTGTTTCCCTTTCTACTAGGGATGCTATTTTTTGGCTTTTCTCAAGAAACCAAAATTTATACCCACGATCAAAAAGAATATCAAGATGCCTTAGCACTTTACAACAATGAGCAGTATCAAGCTGCACAAACCATTTTTGCACGTGTTAAAAACAACACAAACAATTTAGAAATTAAAGCAAATAGTGCCTATTATGAGGCAAATGCTGCAGTACGTTTAAATCAATTAGGTGCAGACTATTTGATGGAAGATTTTGTTGCCAAATACCCAACGTCAACTAAAAAGAATTCCGCTTTTGCTGATGTAGCTGAGTATTATTTTGAAACCGGAAGGTATCCGTATGCTTTGAAATGGTACAAAAAAGTAAATCAAACGGCACTTTCTCGAAAAGAGATTGATAAGTTTAATTTCAACTACGGTTATTCATTATACGCATCCAAAAAAACAAAACAAGCTGAAAATTATTTAAAAAAGGTAACTGATTCACCCATCTATGGATCACAAGCCAAGTACTACCTTGGTTATATTTCTTATGAAGAAGATGATTATGAATCGGCTAGTGAGCGATTTGATGAGATTACTGACCCTGAGCTTTTAGAGGAGAAAATGGACTATTATCAAGCGGATTTAAATTTTAAACTGGGTAATTTTGAAAAGGCTATTGCCCTTGCGAAAAAGCAAATGGCGAAAGGTAACCGAATCGAAAAATCAGAATTGAGTAAGATTATTGGGGAAAGTTATTTTCAATTAAAACAATATGATAATGCCATTTCTTATTTACAAGATTATCAAGGAAAAAGAGGAAAATGGAACAACACGGATCATTATATCTTAGGCTATTGCTATTATAAAAAGAATGATTTTGCAAGCGCTGTTCAAGAGTTTAATAAAATAATTGGGGGTACTAATAGTGTTTCACAAAATGCGTATTACCATTTAGCTGAATGTTATTTAAAACAAAATAAGAAGCCCGAAGCGTTGAATGCGTTTAGGAATGCTTCTCAGATGGACTACTCTACAGATATTAAAAAAGATGCTTTATTAAACTATGCGCGATTGAGTTACGAGATTGGTAATGCTTATGAGCCAGTGCCAGAGGTAATTGCATCGTATCTTGAAAAATACCCGAACGATACCCACGCTCAAGAGATGAAAGAATTATTAGTAGATTCTTATATAACCTCTAAAAACTTTGAAGGCGCAATGGCATTGCTTGAAAAAAATAGAGGATACGCTAGCAATACAGTTTATCAAAAAGTAGCCTATTATCGAGGTTTAGAATTATTTATGGAAACTGATTATGCGGCGGCGGCTGAGAATTTTGGCAAGTCTTTAGATAGTGCAGAAGATACGCTTTTTGAAGCCAGAGCAAATTATTGGAGAGGAGAATCACTTTTTGAATTAAATCGTTTTGATGAGGCATTGTCAAGTTATTCTAGTTTTAAAAATAGTTCACTGACACGCACAATGAGCGAATACAATGATATCGATTATAATTTAGGATATACCTATTTTAAAAAGCGAGACTACGTTAATGCCATTACTGCATATAACAACTTTACTCAGGGTTCAAGTGCTGATGTAGAAAAGAAGAATGATGCGTATTTGCGCTTAGCGGATAGTTATTTTGTGACGAATAAATTTTGGCCAGCTTTAGAAACATACAATAAAGCAGATACAAGTAGAGAAAAAGATTATGCCGCATTTCAAAAAGCATTATGCTATGGTTTTGTTGATCGCCGTGAAAAAAAGATTGAAGTACTAAGTGGTTTTGTAAACAATTATCCGAAGTCATCATTAAAAGATGATGCCTTGTTTGAATTAGGCAACACCTACATAAGTGGTGGTCAAGAACAGAGTGGTTTGCAAGCCTATGATCGACTCATACAAGGGTATAGGGCAAGTTCTTTAGTACCGCAAGCTTTGATAAGGCAAGGCCTAGTGCATTATAATGCGAGTAGCAATGAGCGGGCTTTAGAAAAATTTAAAACTGTAGTGCGTGATTATCCTAAAACACAAGAGGCCATTCAGGCCGTTGCAACCGCAAAATTGATTTATGTTGATTTAGGACGGGTTGATGAATATGCAGCTTGGGTTGAAAATCTTGATTTTGTTGAGGTTACTGATAGCGAATTAGACAATGCTACTTTTGAGTCTGCAGAAAAACAAAATCTTGAAGGTAAAACTGATACTGCGATTCGAGGATATGAAAACTATATTAAACGATTTTCAAAAGGTTTACATATTGTAAAAGCAAATTTCAAACTGGCCCAACTTTATTTTGGGAAAGGAGAAAAAAACAAAGCCTTGTCGAATTATACCTATGTAGCTGATAGCGGAGCTTCTGAATTTGTTGAGCAAGCGTTGACTCGGGTGTGTGAAATTTATATTACAAATAATGATTATACATCAGCATTACCCTATCTAGAACGCTTAGAGCAAAAAGCAGATATTCGACAAAATAAAACTTTTGCACAATCAAACTTAATGAAGGGGTATTATGAGCTAAAGAACTATGAGCGTACTTTAGAATATGCTGAAAAAGTATTGGCAACGCCTTCAATTGATAATCGAATTAAAGCTGATGCTAAAATCATGATTGCCCGATCTGCAATTGCGACGGGTAATGAGGCAAAAGCTAAATCAGCTTATGCTGAGGTTTTAAAAATTGCAAGTGGTATTACTGCTGCTGAAGCTCTTTATTATGATGCCTATTTTAAAAACAAGGCGGCTGATTTTGAAAATTCTAATACCGCAGTGCAAAAGTTAGCAAGAGACTATTCTAGTTTTAAAGAGTGGGGTGGTAAAGGGCTCATAATTATGTCAAAAAATTATTATGCCTTAGGCGATTCATATCAGGCGACCTATATACTTGAAAGTGTAAAAACCAATTTTGAAAAGTACCCTCAAATTGTGTCAGAGGCGCAAAGAGAATTAAGTAGAATTAAGGCGCAAGAATCGAAAATCAATTCTTCTGTAAACCCAAATGAAAATTAAAATGTTGAGAGCATATAATTTGAAGAAACAGTTGCTTTTGAGCTTGGTATTTGTAATAGGTGTTTTACATTATGCCACAGCGCAAGAAACTGACGAAGACATTGGTACAGAAACGGTTACCGTTACAAAAGCTTATACACCAACAATCGCTGATGCGTTCAAAATTAAATCGGTTCCTGATTTAAATGATTCGATTACCTTGCAAAAGAAAATTATTAAGTATAGTATTTTTTCAGTTCCGGTAGCTTCCACTTTTACTCCAGCTAAAGGGCAAGCTTCAAAGGTTAAAAAAACGCCACCCCCAGTGTTATTTAATTCTTATGCTTCAGCAGGCGGTGGCAATCCTGCCAATTTGATGGCCAAATTTTATACAAGTCATAATATTAGTAGAGAATCAAGTTATACCTTGGGTTTAAGTCATAATTCATCACATTTAGACGTTGATAATGTACTGCTGAACAGTAAATTTTCTAATTCAAAATTAGACGCTTCGTACAAAAAAAGAGATCGTGACCTTGATTGGGGAGCAGATGCGGCTTTTCAACATCAAATAAGTAATTGGTTCGGTTTACCTGTAGGTGTTTTTGATGAGGCTACCATAGCAGCCATTGATTCACGTCAAAACTATTTCATGGCTGAGGTAGGGGCTCATTTAAATGTAGAGGATGCATATTTTAAGGGAGTTGCCGCCAAATATCGCCGTTTTTGGGATGCCTCAGGCTCAGGAGAAAATAGAGCAATTTTTGAACCTAGTTTTCAATTTCCATTGGTTGATGAGCAATTAGGCATCAATTTTAAAGTAGACTATGTAAATGGTGCATTTCAAAATGCAGATTTAAACAATACTCAAAATAATATAGGTATTGAATACCGTCACTTGCAGGCGGGTGTGAATCCTAGTTTGACCATGTTACGTGATAATTTATCATTAGAATTAGGACTCAAATTTGTGTACGGTCTTGATGCGGATGCTAACAATAGTGCCAACAATTTTTATATTTATCCAGCCGTTACGGCATCCTACAGCTTACTCAATAATTTTGCTATTGTTTATGCCGGTATTGAGGGCGAATTGGTTCAAAATTCATATTACAATTTTGTTGAAGAAAATCCATTTGTATCTCCCACATTAACTATACAGCCTACAGATAAACAATATGATTCTTATATTGGGTTACGAGGTCAGCTTTTTGCCAATTTGAGTTATAATATTAAAGGGTCTTACACAGCTGAAAATCGCAAACCACTGTTTAATTTGAACCCGCAAAATATATCAAGAACAGATGAAGACAGTTACTATTTTGGCAACTCCTTTGAGTTGTTTTATGATGATGTAAAAACGCTAGGAATTTTTGGGGAATTGAATATTGATGTGAATCGTAATTTTACTTTAGGTTTAAATGGAGAATATTACAATTACAATACTGAAACTGGTAACCCGGCATGGAATTTACCTGAATTTCAAGGTTCATTATTTCTAGATTATCAGATCGGAGAACAATGGTATTTAGGAGCGAACTTGTTTTATGTTGGCGAACGTCAAGACTTTTCTCAAATAGCCCAATTGGGTGTACAACCAGCTGATTTTTTAACAACAATTATTACCCTTGATGGTTATTTTGATGCGAATGCGCACATAGGCTATCGGACGAGTGATCAATTATCTTTTTTTGTAAAAGCGGCCAATATCGCTAACAATAATTATCAACTTTGGGCAAACTTTCCGGTTCAAGGACTTCAACTATTAGGCGGTGCCACCTATAAGTTTGATTTCTAGGCCCGAGCATGTAATCTTCTAAAACTTTTGAAGCAATGAAGGCTGGCATATTTAATTGCAGAGTAGGTAATAGGCTTCAGATTGTCAATGAAGCAAGAGTCTAGTATTGCCATAAAGCTTGAGGTGAACACTATTGTTCATCAAGTTGGGTTACATCTAATAGATTACATAAAACCTTAAACTTGAAGAGGTTGTAATTTACCTGTTATACATCCTTATCAAAAAACTTCAAACATACCGTTCGTCGAAAAATTGAAATTTTTTGATTAAATCCTCGTTTCTATTCAAAATAAAGTAAGTTAATTCTTACAAATTTGAATATAATGAAGACTTTTTATCTATTTAAACTGCGTAGCATACTGTGGGTTGTCACTCTATTTTGCGTTCAGCTTATGGTAGCTCAAAATTTGGTTAAGAATCCGAGTTTTGAGGAATATACAAATTGTCCTTCTGATTTTGGAAGCCTTATGAAAGATGTACCTGGTTGGTATCAACCTTCATTTGGTACCAGTGATTATTTTAATAGTTGTAGTAAAAAAATGGGTACTGAAACCAATTTTATTGGGGGTCAAACGCCTTTTGAGGGTGGCGGATATGCCGGCTTGTATATGTACGCACAAAAAGACTATCGCGAATATCTCACGGTAGAATTAGAAGAGACATTAATCAAAGGTAAAAAGTACGTTTTCTCATTTCAAATTAGCCTTGCTGATAAATCATCGTTTAGCGTAAATGAATTTGGTATTATGTTTTCTAGAAATACTATGGATTTTAAAACAAATCGCAATATTCCGGCTGACTTAATGCGCCGAAGCGGATTTAGAAATTACGTTGTAGCTAGAAACCATCATTCGTATTCTAATGTAGATGAATGGGTAGAGGTTATGGGTATTTACATTGCCGATGGTTCTGAAAAATTTATGAGTATTGGCAACTTCAAAGGAAATAAGGACACTAAAATAAAGTTACTCAATAATCAATTTAGAAAGTCAGCATACTATTATGTTGATGCGGTCAGCTTAGTTGAATTAGGAGGTAATTACATCGCAAATCAGATGTATAAATTTGAAGATTTAAAGTTTGAATTAGACGGGTATACCATTGAAAAAGAAAATAATGAACAACTCTCTACTTTGATTAACTTTTTAAAAGCACACCGAGGCTACGTGGTTACCATTTACGGCCATACTGATGATATTGGTACCAAACAATATAATAAATCACTTTCTGACAAACGTGCTAAATCAGTAGCTCAATATTTAGCGGATTATGGCTTAGCTAAACATCGCATTAGCTATATCGGGTTTGGGTATGAGAACCCACTAGCCAAGAACAAAACTACAGCGGCACGTAAACAAAATAGAAGGGTTGAATTTAAAGTGTCACGAAAAAAAGATGGCTATGCCTCAAGTCTTTTTGAAGATTAGCCTCTACAACAAGTTCAATGGCTTTAAAAATATCACGCCATCCTAACAAACTCGCATTTTGTCGATGACATGCGCAAGAATAGTAAGTATACAGCATAATTTTCTATTTTAGAGGTAGATAATACGCCCTGTATGCGAAATTGCAAGAAACTTTTTTCAACAGTAGCTCTTTTAAGTGTGCTCTGTGCTTTTCTTGCCAGTGGTCAAAATTTGGTCAAAAACCCCAGTTTTGAAGACTTTGTTTCCTGTCCTATGCAACTTGGATCTTTTAATACTGATGTACTAAATTGGTCAACTCCCACTGAAGGTTCAAGCGATTATTTTAATGGCTGTAGCAAGGTAATGGGCACACCAAAGAACTTTAATGGATCTCAACCTGCTGATTTTGGCGTGGGCTATGCAGGTTTATATTTGTATGCACCAAATGATTATCGAGAGTATCTTCAAGCTGAATTAACAGAACCCTTAGTAAAAGGAAAAAAATATCGCGTGTCTTTCTATGTTAGTTTGGCTGAAAGATCTGATTTTGCGATAAAAGAATTCGGAATTGTTTTTTCTAAGGAAAAAATGCAGTATGATGGTAAAAAGGAGCTCTCTGCTAAAAAGCGTTATTCAAAAAAAGGAAATTTATTCAATTATACCGAAATAGGATACAGTAATTTTTATGCAGATACACATGATTGGGTTTTGGTATATACTCAATTTGAAGCGCGAGGCAATGAACGTTTTATGACCATTGGTAATTTTAAAAGTAATCAGCGAACTCGTTTGTTTAAAATCAAAAGAAATGCCAAACAAGGTGCCTATTACTACATAGATATGGTATTGATTGAAAGTCTTGAAAAAAATAACTCAAGTACGTTGGCAAAACAATCTTTTGAAATAGATAAAACACATATTTTTAATAATGTTCTTTTTGCATTTGACAAGTTTACAATTCAAAAAGAGGCTCGGTCTGAATTGAAAAGGTTATATCAACATCTTGCTAAAGATAAATCGTTGACTATTGCCATAAATGGTCATACTGACAATGTTGGTTCAAGTAGTTATAATCAAAGACTATCTAAAAAAAGGGCTGAAGCTGTAGCGAATTATCTTCAACAATTGGGCATTTCAGAAGACCGTATAAGTTGGCAAGGTAATGGCGGTACGAATCCAATTGCTTCAAATGATACTGAAAAAGGGCGTCAAAAAAATAGACGTGTTGTCTTTGTTATTTCAAAGGTTTCATTCTAATTACATTTGTTATAGAAGTATTAACCATAGTATATAGTTGTACTTTTACAAAAACACTATATCATGGATCTGAATCTTGCAGTACTAATTGATGGTGATAATATTCCTTCAGCCTATATCAAAGAAATGATGGAAGAAATTGCCAAATACGGCAATCCGACTGTAAAAAGAATTTATGGCGATTGGACCAACCCACGTTTAAGTAAGTGGAAAAATCTTCTTTTAGAAAATGCGATCACACCAATTCAACAATACGGCTACACAAAAGGTAAAAATGCAACGGACTCTGCCATGATTATTGATGCTATGGATATTTTATATTCAGGCAAAGTAAACGGATTTTGTATTGCCAGTAGTGATAGCGATTTTACCAGACTAGCAACAAGAATGCGTGAAGCCGGGATGCAAGTTTTTGGAATAGGAGAAAAAAAGACACCTAACCCCTTTATTGCCGCTTGTGATAAATTTATTTATCTCGAGATATTAAAAAATCAATCAGAGGAGGACAATAATAATAGTGAAGAAAATGAAAAGAAATCAAAGAATAATTTTGATAAAATTACGTCAAAAGAGGTAAAACTTATTGTGTCAACCATTGAAGACCTTGCAGATGAAGATGGCTGGGCTTTTTTAGGTGATGTGGGTAGTTTATTGCTAAAAAAGCAACCTAATTTTGACAGTAGAAACTACGGTTTTCAAAAATTAACACCCTTAATAAACTCCTTAGATCAGTTTGAATTAGAACGGCGCGAAGATTCAAAAGGACGTAATAAATTGATTTACGTCAAAAGAAAGCCCAGAAAAAACGTTAGATCTCGTCGATAATTCAATAAACGAACCTTCAAATAACCTTATTATTAGCGGCATGGTATTTGAATAAGTTTTAAAAATAATTGATTACATTTATTTTCAACTAAATGCTAAAACACTAATAATTCAATACAAATGCAAAATTCAAGTAAACAAATAGGGGTTCTTTTAATGATTGTTTCAACTTTTATAATCATGCCAATGCATGCTTCAGAAAAACTTGACGAAATTAAACCAACAACAATACTAGTTAAAGACCATTTATCAGGTGGTTATACGTACACAGCAGTTGGTGGTCCTGAAGGTTTTGATAAGGGTTTCATCCTTATTGTTAAATCTGGTGATACGTATAAGGTTCAAGTTCAAACAGGTGGAGGCGTTTTTAATGCAACCAATGTTGAAGGTAAAGGACATAAAATTAAATTTGATCTTTCAATAGAGGGTGAAAGTGTTGCTGTAGCCTTAATGACTAGCGGAGATAAAATTACAGGTACAAGTACATCATCATCAGGTGTAATTAATATTACTGGTGTTAAGAGTATTTCGGCTGAGTAATTTTTATCATAATATATGAAGTATATGACTCCTCTGAAAAGAGGAGTTTTTTTATCCCTAAAAATCAAAGGTACTCCGTTCAAAACGCGTTAAATGTTTACAGTCAATAATAAAATGCTATTTTTAGAAGATTAATTTTTGAAAAAATG
>CAZKQM010000034.1:0-17971 GCA_964554895.1 uncultured Maribacter sp.
GGATATAAAAAATCTAATGGAATTGACAAAGGAGGTTTGTTACTCATTAAACCTGCACCAGATGCATCTTTTGTAAGTAATATTGATTTAGACGGAATCCCATTTGAGCTATTTATTCAATAATTCACTCAGGCATTGAAATATTTTTTATTCCATATGGCAGGGTTAAAGTTTTTGCCCATGGCGAAGGCGTAATAAATAACCACGGCTACTATTGATTTAAACATAAAAAAGAATAGCACTAGTGATTCAACACCTGAATTGTTTTTTGAAAATAAACCATGTGGAATTAATTGAATTACCAAAAAACTGAGCACCACAAGCACTACCAAGAGATTGATTACATTTTTAAAGGGCCACATAAAGAGCTTTCTAAACGCACCTAAATCATTACCCCATTTGTGAATCAAGTAAAAGTATTCATTGCCAATTGGTGCAAAGAGCAGGGGGTCATCTTTATCAACTAATTTAAAAAGTTTTGAAGGGGCAATAATTTTGAAATTTTTAATTTCAGTGTTGTGCTCTTTTTCAAGAGCAGCTATTTTAGAAAAGGCTTCTTCAGGTATCTCGCCCTTAAAATATGTACTATCTAAAAACCGTAGACGATAATCAATACAAATTCTTTTAATCTGGTCAATATGATATATGGCATCAGTTTTAAGCAAATCAAAATCAAAATTTGTTATTACTGCATTATTTGAATTTGAAATATTGCTTTTGATTCGATCTTCGTTACTTTGATGATTTTTCAAAATATGATACACTTGTTCAAGCATAATATCTTGATTTTGAGAATTATTCCTTTCCTTTTGCAGTTGTATTTTAAGGTTCGTTTTATCAAAAAACATAGATTTTTTTTTTAGCAATTCACTCAAAGTTACTAAATCGTCATCCGTATTATTTTTTTGTTTAATCTATTTTTTTGTTAATATTTTGTTAACTGTTAAAACCAATAGCAAATCACTTAGATAAATACATTTAAAATTGTACATTGTCGGTAAATCGATACCGTTTATCGATATTACGGATTAGAACCCCAACACTACTATATAAAATGAAAAAAAGGATAGCCTCAACCTTTTACTTCTTGCTTTTTGTTTGTTCGCTGAATGCTCAGTTAATTCCGAGTTATTTACCTGCTGAAAATGAGCAAGAAAAAACCATCTTAAATATTACCGAAAGTTTAACAAACCACCCCACCTTATTGGCAGCTATACGTGCTGCAGAGTTGGAAGAGGTGTTAGACAATTCAGGTCCATTTACTGTTTTTGCTCCATCTGACAAGGCATTTGAAAACTTCACTGAAAAAGATATTGAGGTCTTATTAAAACCTGAAAATAAAAAAAGATTAAAATCTTTGATGACTTATCACATGATTGCCGGAGATTTTTCAGCATCTAAAATACTAAGTGCAATGTGTCAAGGTAAAGGCAAAGCTACTTTTACAACAGTTCAAGGAGGCGAAATTACTGCTACAATGAACGGACTTGATATTATCTTAACAGATGACTTAGGCAATACCGCGAAAATTATAATCGCTGATTCAACACAGTGCTATGGAGTAATTCATGAAATTGACGCCGTTATTCAGCCCATAAAATTGTAGGCATTAGCGCAATTCAGCACCTAATTCTTTTTCGTAGTACTGTTGTAACTTACCCATGATTTTATCAATTTGCTTATCAGTTAAGGTATTCTTATCGTTTTGTAGGGTAAAACTAACTGCATAAGATTTTTTGCCCTTCGGTAATTTATTTCCAGTATAAACGTCAAATAGATTTACATTTTTCAACAGACTTTTTTCGATTTTAAACGCCATTTCATGTATTTCACTGAAATTAGTACTCTCATTGACGAGTAAGGCAAAATCTCTTTTTACTTCTGGAAATTTAGGAATCAATTCTACCAAAATATCTTCATGCGATACTGTTTTTAAGATAGTGTCCCAGTTAAAATCAGCAAATAAGACTTCGTTTTTAAGTCCGAATTTCTTCAAAATAGGGCCGCTAACTATTCCAAACGTAACAAGCTCTATATCTTTTGACGAAAGTGATACAGCATCTGAGAAAACTGTATTTTTTGCAGGTTTCATCTGAACGTCTGAAATTGTTACACGTTTTAAGATGTTTTCTACAATAGTTTTCAAAAAGAAGAAATCATTTTTTTGTTTTGAACCCAACCAATGAGCTTCGTATCGATTACCCGTTACAAATAAGCTCAAATGCTTTTTTTCAATTCGTTTTCCATTTTGTTGGGTATAGGTTTTACCGAATTCAAAAAACTTAAGGTTTTGTTTTTTACGGTTGGTATTATATGAAATGGCCTCTAAACCTGAAAAAAGCATAGACTGCCTCATACTTGCTAAATCATTACTTAACGGATTAAGCATGGTCACGGCCTTATCATTTTCTGAATGTAAGAGCGAAGCATATTCAGGGTTAGTTAAACTATTGGTTAGTATTTCAAAGAAACTTTGATTCGCTAAATAATCGCCAATGACGTTTTGTAGTTTATGATCTTCAAATTTTGAACTCGTTGCAATTGAGGCATTTAGTTTTTTTGTGAAGGCAATGTTGTTATACCCATATACTCTTAAAATCTCTTCAATAACATCAACATCTCGCTGAACATCATTGCGGTAAGGCGGAATGGTTAGGCCTAAGCCAGCTTCAGTAACATTCATAACCTTGATGTCTAATGAGGTTAAAATAGATTTTATCTCTTCTCGAGGTATCTTTTGACCCACTAGTTTTTCTACTTTATCAAAATTTAAAAATACTTCAGTGGGTTTAACTTTAGTAGGGTAAAGATCCACCACATCTGACGTTACATCGCCACCTGCAATTTCACATATCAAGATGGCGGCTCTTCGTAAAGCAGCCTCAACATTTTCAATATCAATACCTCGTTCAAAACGGAAACTAGCGTCTGTATTGAGTCCGTGCCTCTTTGCTGATTTTCGAATAGAAACAGGATCAAAATAAGCACTCTCTAAGAAAATCGCTGTGGTATTTTCAGTGACTCCAGAATCTAATCCTCCAAAAATACCTGCAATACACAAGGGTTTATCTGCATCACAAATCATCAAATCTTCTGCGTGTAATTCGCGTTCAATGCCGTCAAGAGTGGTAAACTTAGTTCCTTGTGGTAATGCTTTAACCACAACCTTATTGCCTTTTATTTTAAAAGCATCAAAAGCATGTAAAGGTTGGCCTAAATCATGTAAAACATAATTGGTGGCATCAACAACATTATTAATAGGGCTTAGACCAATAGCCTTCAATCTATTTTTTAACCAAGTGGGGGAGGGTTCAATAATTAAATTACTGATGGTTAAACCGCAATAGCGCGGGGCTAATTTATTGTCTTCAACTGATACATCAATCTTTAAAGATCTTTCATTGATTTTAAAATTGGTTAAAGGCGGGGTAATTAATTCACGTTCTTGTTTTCGTTGAATGAGCCCTGCTCTTAAATCACGTGCCACCCCAAAGTGGCTCATTGCATCAGAACGGTTGGGTGTTAAACCTATTTCAAAAACAGCATCATTTTCAATTTCAAACAGTTCAGCACAAGGTGTACCAACTTTTAATGAAGCATCTAAAATCATGATTCCATCATGGCTAGTTCCCAATCCTAATTCATCTTCAGCGCATATCATACCGTGGCTTTCTTCGCCTCTAATTTTACCTTTTTTTATTTTGAAAGCTTCTCCTTCAGTAGTATATAGGGTCGTGCCAATAGTAGCCACAGGTACTTTTTGTCCTTTAGCAACATTAGGCGCACCACAAACTATTTGCACAGGTTCTCCGTTGCCTAAATCAACGGTAGTTAATTTCAAACGGTCGGCATTGGGGTGTTGTACACATGTCAAAACATGACCCACAACCACGCCTTGCAATCCGCCAGGAACTGATTCAAATGGACTTAGCCCTTCAACTTCTAAACCAAGGTCAGTTAAAAGTTCAGCTGTTTCTTCGGCTTTCGCATCAAGATTAATGAATTGTTTTAACCAGTTGTATGAAATCTTCATGAATTGATTTTAAAGGCCGTAAAGATAAAACAAAGCTTTTTGACATTCAATAGTACCAGCTTTAATTGATGCTAATAAATTACAAGCTACCTTTTCGTTACTTTTGACACCTAAAACTTTTTAGATGAAGATTTTATTCCACTTCGCTTTGCTTTCACTTTGTCTGATGTACTATTCATGTACCGATAAAAAATCAAATTTACTTGCAGAAGGCATGTGGCTGGCTGAACTTGAAGTGATGGATAACCATATTCTTCCTTTTAATTTCAAAATTTTAAAATCTGAACAGGATGATTTTTCGATGGAGATTTATAATGCTGAAGAAGTGATTTTGGTTGATGAAATTTTCATCCATGCAGATTCTATAAAAATTAAAACTCCTGTTTTTGAAGGATATATTGCAGGTACTTTTACAACAAATAAAATTAAGGGTCAATTTATTAAAGAGGGCCTTGATCGCTATGTTCCGTTTGAAGCGTATTACGGAGAAGAAAATAGATTTACTAACACTGAGGATGCTCAAATAGATGTTTCCGGAATTTGGGAAGTTGATTTTGATTATAATAAAGTTGGGGCATATAAAGGAAAAGGAATATTCAAACAGAAAGAAGGGGTTGTAACCGGAACTTTTAGAACTCCTGTTGGCGACTACCGCTATCTTCAAGGAGTCGTTGATGGCGATTCTTTACGAATTTCTGCTTTTGATGGAGCTCATGCTTTTCTTTTTGCAGCGAAAGCTACGGATAGTAGTCTGAACGGTGCTTTTTATTCAGGTAACCATTATAAAGAACTTTTTGTAGCGAAGAAGAATGAGGCTTTTGAATTACCTCATTCTGATTCTCTTACTTTTTTAAAAGAAGGTTATGAAAAGCTGGTCTTCTCATTTCCTGATGAAACAGGCAAGATGGTGTCCTTAAGTGATGATAGATTTAAAAACAAAGTGGTTTTGGTTCAAATTATGGGAACTTGGTGCCCCAATTGCTTAGACGAAACTAAGTTTTATGTTGACTATTTGAAAAATAATTCAAGTGCTGATTTAGAAATAGTAGCCTTGGCTTTTGAATATGCTAAAACTGAAGAAAAAGCCTTTAAGAGTATCAAAAGATTGCGCGATAGAATTGGTGTTAGATATCCCATTTTATTGGCCCAAGTAGGTACTGATGATAAAAAACAGGCGAATGATAAATTACCAATGTTAAACCATGTTCTATCATACCCTACCACTATTTACATAGATAAAAAAGGTATTGTTCGTAAAATACATACAGGTTTTAATGGCCCAGCAACAGGTCATAAATACGAAGCTTTTAAAAAAGAATTTGACGTTTTAGTGAAGCAATTATTGACAGAATAATGCGGTAAACGATGTTTTAAATAATTGTTGACTTTCCTAGATCAATATTCTCGTCGTTCAAGTTGAGATCTTCATCAGAATACGTAATGTTATCGGCAATAAAATCGCCTACGTAGTCGGTGCCGTATTTACTGCTACCAAGAATATCCTTGGTTATCACATTTTTTTTGAAAGATTTTTTTACTGCCTTTACAATGGCATCAGCTTCTTCATTAAGTTCAAAATTTTGCAATAGCATGGCGGCACTAAAAATTGCAGCTACAGGGTTGGCAATGTTTTTTCCTTTAGCTTTTGGGTAAGCCCCATGATAGGGTGCAAAAATGGCATTTTCTTTACCGATTGAAGCAGAAGGAAGAATACCAACTGAGCCTATAAGAACACTACCTTGATCAGATAAAACATCGCCATACATATTGTCTGTTAGTATAACATCAAATTGTTTTGGGTTCATCATCATTTGAACTATGGCAACATCAACAAACATGCATTCAAATTGAACATCAGGGTAGCTTAAACTAATTTCAGTAACCACTTTTCGCCATAAGCGAGAGGTTTCTAAAACACTTGCTTTGTCAACTAAGGTTAATTTACGCCTTCTACTTCTAGCATCTTTAAATGCCAAATGGGCAATTCTAGCGATTTCTTCCTCAGTATATTCACATATATCAGAGGCTTTTGAACCATCTTCACTAATCGTTTTTTCCCCGAAATAAATACCTCCTGATAATTCGCGATAGATGACTAAGTCTGTGCCGCGCACTATTTTTTTGGGTAGTATTGAATTTTCAGATAAAACTTTGAAAACCTTAACGGGTCTTATGCTAGCATATAACCCGAGTTCTTTTCTTAGTTTAAGTAAACCTTGTTCACGTCTTACTTTTGTATTAGGGTTTTCATCATACTCTAATGCCCCAATGGCTCCAAACAAAACAGCATCAGCCTCTTTACAAAGTTCTAAGGTTTCTTTAGGTAAGGGTTCGCCCGTATTAGAAACTGAGGTTGCTTCTATTGGTGCTTTTATAAAAGTAAATTGATGATTGAAAGTTTCTTCTATAGCTTTAAGGCATTTCACAGCTTGATTGAGCACTTCTGGCCCAATTCCATCGCCGCCTAAAAGAGCAATCTTTAGTTTCATGTGGCTGCCTTTTGAATTGAAGTATCTGTAGCAGTGATAATGGTATCGATATCTTCATCTAAAACCTCTTTTTTAGAATCTGCATATTTCAAAAATTCTTGATACACAGCATCAAGTTGAATTTTAGTTAGTTCATAGCCCACTAATTTTGCACGGTAGGCGAGTGCGGCTCTACCACTTCTTGCCGTCAAAACAATTGAAGATTCTGTTACACCCACATCGGCAGGATCTATAATCTCGTAGGTTTCACGATTTTTGATGACGCCGTCTTGATGTATACCTGAGCTATGGGCAAAGGCATTTGCCCCTATAATGGCTTTATTGGGCTGAACCATCATTCCCATAGTTTCAGAAACCATTTTACTCGTATCAAATAAAAGTTTACTGTTAATACCAGTGTCTAAACCAAGCGTTGGGTGTTGACGCATGATCATAACCACTTCTTCTAAAGAGGTATTTCCGGCGCGTTCTCCAATGCCATTTATGGTACATTCAATTTGGCGGGCTCCGTTCATAACCCCGGCTATAGAATTTGCAGTAGCTAGACCTAAATCATTATGACAATGACATGAAAGTGTAGCCTTGTCAATGCCTTTAACATTTTCTCTGAGGTATTTTATTTTGGCCCCGTATTCTTCTGGCAAACAATAGCCTGTAGTATCAGGAATGTTTAAAACAGTAACACCAACTTTTATCAATTCTTCACAAATTCGTGCTAAAAACTCGTTGTCTGTTCTTCCGGCATCTTCAGCATAAAATTCAACATCTTCAACAAAAGTTTTTGCATATTTGACAGCTTCAACAGCTCTTTCAATAATCGCTTCTTTGTTTGAATTGAATTTATATTTAATATGTGAGGCCGAGGTGCCAATACCAGTATGTATTCTAGGTCTTTTGGCATATTTTAAGGCCTCTGCTGCCACTTCAATATCTTTTTTCACGGCTCTCGTTAGTCCGCAAACAGTAACATTTTTAACCAATTTGGCAATTTCTGAAACCGATTTAAAATCTCCAGGACTCGAAACCGGAAAACCAGCTTCAATCACATCAACTCCTAATTGTTCAAGACGTTCAGCAATAATCAATTTTTGCTCAGTGCCCAATTTGCATCCGGGTACTTGTTCACCATCTCTAAGTGTAGTGTCAAAAATTTGTACCTTGTCTTTACTCATTATATTTGTGTAGTTTTAACGGCCTTAAAACGCCTTTCACGAATATATGACCATTCAATGAAATCTCCTAAAAAAGCGATTTCAAATTACTATGGACAATCCTATATTCTAAAATCAAGTAGTTGAATAACAGTAACTTAAATTAATTCTATTACGATGACAAATGCGCATAGAGATGCATTATTTGTACTGGTAAAGTCGCTATCAAAATCAGAGAAGAGGCAATTTAAGTTATATGTTGGCCGTCTTGGGGTTAATACCGACGCCAAATTTATTGCGCTTTTTAATTTATTAGATAAAATGCGCGAGTACAAAGAGAAAACAATTTTAGATAGTGGTATTGTTACAAAATCACAACTATCTAATTTAAAAGCGCACCTCTACAAACAGATTTTAATCAGCTTACGTTTAAACCCTGTTAATCAAAATATACGCGTTCAAATACGTGAACAACTTGATTTTGCAACAATTTTATATCAAAAGGGACTTTATAAACAAAGCCTTAAAATCTTAGACAAGGCAAAAAACATAGCCATCAATAATCAGGAAAAGAATATTGCCTACGAAATTGTTGAGCTTGAAAAAATAATTGAAACCCAATACATTACTAGAAGTATTCCTGATAGGGCTAATGAACTTAGTGTTCAAGCGAAAGAGTTATCGGCCCATAATGTCATGACAAGTAAATTGTCAAACCTTTCTTTACAGCTTTATGGTATCATGCTTAAAGTAGGATATGTTCGTAGTGATGAAGATTATAAAAAAGTAGAAGAGTACTTTAAAAGTAAGCTACCTAAATATGCTATTGAAGACCTTGGTTTTAGAGAAAAGCTTTGGTTATACAAAGCGCATTTATGGTATAGTTTTTTAACTCAAGATTTTTTATCATGTTATAAATACGCCAATAAATGGGTAGATCTTTTTGAAGATCATGAAGATATGATTCAATTAAATCCTGTTTTTTACTTAAAAGGAAATAACTATTTATTAGAATCACTTTTTTACGTTAAATATAGTTCGCAATTTGAAGAAACCCTTGATAAACTTGAGACACGAGTGGCGAGCAAGAGTTTTCCAAAGAATGATAATATTCGCTCCTTGGCGTTTTTGTATATCAATTCAAATAAGTTAAACCTTCATTTTCTTAGAGGTACATTTAAAAAGGGACTCTATCTGGTTAAAATAATTGAATACGGTATAAACAAACATCAAGACCGTATTGATCAGCATCACATCATGGTGTTGTATTACAAAATTGCTTGTCTCTATTTTGGAATTGGCGACAATAAAACCTGTATACAATATCTCAAAAAAATTATTAATAATAAGAACCTTAAGATGCGCGAAGACTTGATGTGCTTTGCGCGAGTTTTGAGTTTAGTGGCTCATTATGAAGCTGGTATGGACTATCATTTAGAAGTGCAATTGAAGAGTACCTACAAGTTTCTTTTAAAGATGGATGACCTTCATGAGGTTCAAAAAGAAATGATAAAGTTTCTTAGAAATCTAGGCAACATTTACCCGAATGAATTGCGTAAAGAGTTTCAAAAACTACATACTGAACTTAAAAAATATGAAGATCACCCCTATGAGAAACGCGCCTTTTTATATTTAGATATTATTTCATGGTTAGAAAGTCATTTAGAAGATAAACCCGTTTCAGAAATAATACGTTTAAAAGCGGCTCAAATAACCCGTTAATTAATTATCGTCTTTGGTTTCTTCATCAACAATACCTGGCGTAGTATTTTTAAAATTGAATTGATTAACTAGATTTTCACCCAACTTTTGAAAATCTTCATTTTGTGCCATTTTACGCACCTTTTCAGGGTCAAAATTGCCGTTGAAATATAGAAATGAACCATTCGCATTATTGTTGTTATACACTAAAATTTCTTTCACTGTATTCTTCTTTTCTCGAATTGAAATTACATTTCTTTTTAATTCATCATTCTTTCGAAAAACTTCAATAAATGAATTACCTGTTATTGAATTCATTTGCTTGTTCAAAAATTCAGTTCGTGCAGGTGTTGCACTCGGAAATTGCATGTACCTAAGATCTTTTGTATTGCCTACCAAAGATTTCATTTCAGGAGAAATATTTCCAATCAAAGAAAGCATAAATTGAGGTACACGTACCGCAGTTACCTGATTGTCATTTTTATGCGCATCGTAAAAAGAGTCGATAGAGTTAAAACTTGCGCATGAAGACAGCATAACAAGACTAATAATGAATAGTGTTCTTTTAATCATGGTGTTGTGTTTAGAGTGTTAAATGTACTAAAATTAGCAACAAGCATTCCAAACTGGATCAATTGGCGGCTGAGCAACAAATTGCATTGGAACTTTTTTTACTGGATGGATAAAAGAGAGCGATCTCGCGTGTAAATGAATGCTACCGTCTTTGTTACTTCGATTGAAACCATATTTGAGATCCCCCTTAATGGGGCAGCCAATAAAGGCTAATTGTGATCGAATTTGATGATGACGACCTGTTTTTAAATCGATTTTAAGTAAGAAATAGGAATCGAGTTTTTTTAAAACTTCATAATCTAAAATTGCCTTTTTGCTTTCAGGAATTTCTTTGGGATAGGCATACGATTTATTTTGTTTCGGATTCCTTTTAAGCCAATGTGTTAAAATCGCTTCCTGATTTTCAGGATGTTTCTTAACAACCGCCCAATAGGTTTTTTGAGCTTTTTTTTCAGCAAATAATTTATTTAATCGGGGTAGGGCTTTTGAGGTTTTGGCGAATACAATGATACCTGAAGTAGGGCGATCTAATCTGTGGGCAACGCCTAAATATACATTACCTGACTTATCATATTTAATTTTTATGTATTGTTTGACTACCTCACTAAGTGGAGTGTCTCCTGTTTTATCGCCTTGTACAATATCTCCTGGTCTTTTGTTGATTGCAATCAAATGATTGTCTTCATAAAGCACTTGAAGATTGTCTACTGTAGAGATAACTTTTTTAACCACTATAGTTGTAAATTTCGATCGCGCAGACTTAAAAAAAGAATCATAAGAACACCCATGGTTACAGATACATCGGCCATATTGAAAATACCGGTTTTAAAAAAATCAATTTCAATATGGAAAAAGTCGGTTACTTCGCCGTGTGCAATACGATCGAAGAGATTGCCAATTCCACCACCAATAACACAAGCGAAAGCAAATACTAGCCACCTATTAAGATTTTTCTTTAGAAGAATACGCATCAGAAGTATTACTAGTAGGACAACAGGAAAAATCTGTAAGATGATGATTTTCATTAAATGTGGAAGGTTTTGACCCCAACCCAACATAGCGCCATTATTTTCAATTTTAGTTAAGATGAAGTTCTGCCCAATCAATTGAATATGCTCATCATATTCAACATTTTTTCGTACTAAATCTTTAGACCATTGATCGCAACCAACGTTAATTAAAACAAGAATTATAATGGCAATTTTTTTCATTACTTTTTTATTTTCAACCATCAACCATCAACCATCAACCATCAACCATCAACCATCAACGAAACTAATACTGTTCTTCATCATTAGGAAAATCTCTTGCTTTTACATCAGTAACGTATTGCGATATGGCCTTACCCATTGATTCGTATAAATTCATATAGCGTCTCAAAAAACGAGGATTAAATTCATGCGTCATTCCTAGCAGATCATGTATTACTAATACTTGACCGTCAGCATGTTTTCCGCCACCAATTCCTATTGTTGGTATAGAAATACTTTCAGAAACTTTTTTAGTTAATTCAGCTGGTATTTTTTCTAATACAATGGCGAAACATCCTAATCTTTCTAATAGTTTCGCGTCTTCAATCAGTTTTTCAGCTTCTTCTTCTTCCTTTGCTCTAACCGTGTAAGTTCCAAATTTGTATATAGATTGTGGCGTTAATCCTAAGTGACCCATAACCGGAATTCCGGCATTTAAAATACGTTTCACAGATTCTTTTATTTCAGCACCTCCTTCAACTTTTACAGAGTGCGCACCACTTTCTTTCATGATTCTGATGGCCGATCTTAAGGCTTCTTTGGGATCACTTTGATAACTACCGAAGGGAATATCGACCACGACTAAAGCTCTTTCAACAGCTCTAATAACAGAAGAGGCATGATAAATCATTTGATCTAAAGTGATGGGTAATGTTGTTTCATGACCAGCCATGACATTACTTGCAGAGTCGCCTACCAAAATGACATCAACTTTTGCTGAATCAACAATTTTAGCCATTGAATAATCATAGGCGGTTAGCATAGAGATTTTCTCTCCATTTTTTTTCATATCCACCAATGATTTGACGGTTACTCTTTTGTATTCTTTTTTGGCTGTAGACATTCGTATTTTTTTTGATACTATAAAAGTAAGGAGATTTAAGCAGACTATGTAGGTCTATAACGGATGGATAATATGCCAAGAAGTTTACATCAGAATCATTATTTTTGATAAAATGACACCGATGAAAATATATATGATATTACTAGTATTTATGATTTCTACGGCATTGTTTTCACAGCAAGATGGGAAACAGGCAGTTCAAGAAACCGTAGAAACTTTTTTTAAAGGATTTCATCAACAAGATTCGCTAACCATGAAACAGGTGGTGGCTGAAAATGTTATTTTACAAACTATTGAAGAAGATTCAGAAGGAAAAATTAAAGTACGGAATGCGTCTTTTTCAAAATTCTTAAGTTCTATAGTTGGCATACCTAAAGAAGTTCAATTTCAAGAAATTTTAAAATCTTTTTCTATTCAAATTGACGGTAATATGGCGAATGCCTGGACACCCTATGAATTTCGACTACGAAACGAATTCAGCCATTGCGGCGTCAATTCCTTTCAATTGGTTAAGATTAATGACGCATGGAAAATAGTATACTTGATTGATACAAGGCGAAAAATAAATTGTAATTAGTAGAACAGCCTTGTTGTTTACTTCAAATTAAAGACAAGTTTTAATCTCTGTCAGATTTCTAACCTGATTGCTGTTTTGAAGTTGGGTTAATTTTAATCCGTTAAGACTCATCGAGCTTATTTGAAATATATTTTCGATTTTATCTTGCCCAACGGTAAAGACAAATAGCGCCATACCGTTTATCTTTTTAATATACCAATACCCATTATCTCTATGGGTAAAATTTATAAATTGATTTCTATTATGTGGTTTTTTGTTCTTTTTATCTACAAAGAATTGCTCTTTGGTAAATTGTGATTTAATACCCTGTATTTCATCACAAAATTGGCCAGTTATAAAACTACTAAGCTCTTTTTTACTCATAGCAATTTTGCTTTTAGAGTCTAATTTTTTAAAAGTATAAGAGCTGTTTTTTCCTTTTAAAACAAGTACATTTTCCGCTCGTTTTTGAACTAATAATTTTCCTTTAAAACCATCAGCTTTTATTTTTGTTTGCTTCCGGTTTACTTCTAGTTTTCCTGTTTTATTTGATTTGATGCTCCCAATTTTATTAGCATTAAAATCGAGAATCATACCTGATTGCTTGCTATTCTTTTTTTGATGAATTGAAACCCAAACACCATTTAGGTCTTGAGCGTTTAAATTGATGGTAAAAGCGAGCAAAATGAGAAAGGGGACTATTTTATTCATGTTGATACAACGCTTTCATTTTCAATTTGTTGTAAGTGCGTTTAAAAGATATAATCTGTTCAGCCTAAGTGCACTTTTCTTAGGGCATCAAAAGTAGATAAAGTATAAATTAAAAGACTACAAATCTCATTAGATTCGCTGATATGCCAAGATAAATCTTTAATTTTGATAAACAATTACTTACATACCAAACTAGTTTTTATTTATGAATTATATGTTTTTAGAGTCAACCTCATTTTCTATTTTAACTCAAAATAATTGTGAATTTTACACAAAAAGAGAAGTCTTGAAATCTTTTTTGATTAGGATTGTATTTTTTTTATTCATCGGATTTTCAATAAATGCGCAAACTACAGTTTCTAATCTTTTTTCAGACCACATGGTTATTCAAAGAGATGAACCTATAAAAATATGGGGCTGGGCCAATGATGGAACTTCAATCAACGTACTATTGGGGGTAAACACGGCTCAAACAGTCGCCCAAAATGGAAAATGGGAAGTTGAATTACCAGCCATGACTGCTGGTGGACCATATCAAATAACTATTCAGGCAGAAGCACAAGTAACCATTCAAGATGTTATGATTGGCGATGTTTGGATTGCTGGGGGACAATCAAATATGAACTGGATTCTTAGAAACACCGAAAATGCAGCATCTGAAATCGCAGCAGCCAATTATCCGCAAATTCGTTTTTTTCAAATTCCGGAAACTGTTTCGGATAGCTTATTTACGCAGACTCCCAATAGTTCATGGCGTGTCGCATCGCCTGAAACTGCACAGATATTTTCAGGGGTCGCCTGGTATTTTGCAAAAAATAATCATTTAGATAAAAATGTACCGGTTGGCATTGTTGAGAGTAATACTGGGGGTTCTCCTGCCGAGGCTTGGATGTCAATTGATGCCGTAGCAACAGTGCCTAGTTATGCTGCTGATGTTGACAATGTTCTAGATCCTGAAAGAGATTGGGGAGCTATGTTAGCACAAAACGAATTAAATGATGTACTCCGTTTTGAAGTGGTTGGCGATACTGCTGCTGCGATAGCTACAGGCGCTCAATTGATTGATTTCGACGATAGTGCTTGGCAATGTGTTAGCATACCGAACACTGATTTCATTTTAGATTTAGTGTGGCTACGAAAATCAATACTCTTGAAAGGAACCGAACAGGAGGTAAAGCTAAATTTGGGAAAAATGGAGACCCGTGGGCAAGTATTTTTTAATGGCGAATTGATCTATAACAAAACCACTACTAATGTCGATATCCTGACGATTCCCGATGATTTATTACGAAAAGGAGAAAATGTAATCAGCTGTCGCGTTGGAAATCCTTATGGTGGTCGTGCTTTTTTTGGTGCTGCAAATAATATGTGGCTTGAAATTGAAGGATCTCAAATGACTCTTGAAGGCGAGTGGAAATTTTCGAATACCATTGAACCACCACTGCCAACAGTGACTACATACCGTCATTTACCTTCTTTTTTATACAATGCCATGATTGAACCACTTACCAATTTTAATGTTAGAGGAGTTATTTGGTATCAAGGCGAATCAAATGCGCTGCGTTCAAGGGAATATCAGCCCTTATTTCAGGCCTTAATTGAAGATTGGCGTAATGCCTGGCAAAAACCAAACATGCCTTTTCTTTATGTACAATTACCAAATTTTCAAGCGAGAGAAGAGCAGCCTAGTGATCATGATTGGGCTTACTTAAGAGAAGCGCAATTACAAACCTTGGTGTTAGCAAATACCGCTATGACCACTACCATTGATATTGGCGATGCACATGACATTCATCCTAGAAATAAAAAAGATGTTGGCGATAGATTATGGCTCAACGCACGAGCGGTTTCTTTTGATGAAACGCTAGTTTTTTCAGGACCACAATATGCATCCCACCAAATTTCCAATAATGTAATTTCAATTTCTTACGAACATATTGGCGGTGGATTACAAACCAATGATGGTACTGCACCGGTTGGTTTTGCTGTTGCTGGCGAAGATCAGGTATTCTATTGGGCAACGGCTGAAATACAGAACGACCAGATTATTTTGTCATCACCTGATGTGAATAATCCCGTAGCGGTCAGATATGCTTGGGCGGTTAACCCAGCCACTAATTTATATAATGCAGAAGGTTTGCCGGCTGTGCCTTTTAGAACAGATGATTGGTAACCAGTTAATTATTAGCTTTTTGGGGTAAAATAATAGCAGGCAAAGCCGACAATCCAATTTTTTTAACGGCCAAATTTAAACATCTGTCATCATGTCAGGTCACTTGTACTTGGCATATTGTTTGCCCTTTGCTATGTGAATTAATTATGCACTAAAACATTTAATACAAAATAGCAATGAGCAAAATAATAGGAATTGATTTAGGTACTACCAATTCATGTGTTTCAGTAATGGAAGGTAATGAACCTGTGGTAATACCTAATGCTGAAGGTAAAAGAACAACACCATCAGTTATCGCTTTTGTTGAAGGGGGCGAGATTAAAGTTGGGGATCCAGCAAAAAGACAGGCGGTTACCAATCCTGAAAAAACGGTTTACTCTGTCAAACGCTTTATGGGCAACAAGTTCTCTGAGTGTAAAAAAGAAATTGATAGAGTACCTTATAAAGTGGTTAAAGGCGATAACAATACGCCACGTGTTGATATCGACGGGCGTTTATATACGCCACAAGAATTATCAGCCATGGTACTTCAGAAAATGAAGAAAACGGCTGAAGACTATTTAGGGCAAGATGTGTCTAGAGCTGTAATTACAGTTCCTGCATACTTTAATGATGCACAAAGACAAGCCACTAAAGAAGCAGGCGAGATTGCCGGACTTACAGTAGAGCGTATTATCAATGAGCCAACAGCGGCATCTTTGGCATACGGTATGGATAAAAAAGACACCGACCAAAAAATAGTTGTTTTTGATTTTGGTGGGGGTACCCATGATGTTTCAATTCTTGAATTAGGTGATGGCGTTTTTGAAGTACTTTCAACTGATGGAGATACACACCTTGGTGGCGATGACGTAGATCAAAAAATTATTGACTGGTTGGCTGAAGAGTTTAAAAAAGATGAAAGCATTGATCTTCGTGAAGATGCCATGGCATTGCAACGTTTGAGAGAAGCCGCAGAAAAAGCAAAAATTGAACTGTCTTCTTCTGCGCAAACAGAAATCAATTTACCTTATGTAACGGCTACGGCTTCAGGGCCAAAGCACTTGGTGCGTTCCTTGACACGTGCCAAATTTGAGCAATTGATTGATGATTTGGTTAAACGTACTATTGAGCCTTGTGAAACTGCTATGAAAGCAGCTGGATTATCAAAAAGCGATATTGATGAAATTATTTTAGTAGGTGGTTCAACACGTATTCCTGCTGTGCAAGAGGCGGTTGAAAAGTTCTTCGGAAAAGCACCTTCTAAAGGAGTAAATCCTGATGAGGTAGTAGCCGTTGGTGCTGCGATTCAAGGTGGAGTTTTGACGGGAGACGTGAAAGACGTTTTACTTTTAGACGTAACACCATTGTCATTAGGTATTGAAACCATGGGTAATGTATTTACCAAATTGATTGATGCCAATACGACTATACCTACCAAGAAGTCACAAGTATTCTCTACGGCTGCTGATAATCAACCTTCGGTTGAAATTCATGTGCTACAAGGAGAAAGAGCTATGGCCGCAGACAACAATACTATTGGACGTTTTCATTTAGATGGAATTCCTCCTGCGCAAAGAGGAGTGCCTCAAATTGAAGTTACTTTTGATATTGATGCCAACGGAATTATCAAGGTATCTGCAACCGATAAGGCGACCAATAAAACGCAAGATATTCGAATTGAAGCTTCTTCAGGATTAACAGAGGAAGAAATCGAAAAGATGAAGGCAGAGGCTGAAGCCAATGCTGAATCTGATAAAGCGGCAAAAGAAACTGCTGATAAGTTGAATGAAGCTGATAGTATGATTTTTCAAACGGAAAAACAGTTGAAGGAGTTTGGCGATAAATTATCTGACGATAAGAAAAAACCAATCGAAGAGGCTTTGACCGAATTGAAAACAGCATACGAAACTAAAGACTTGGCTATTATTACTCCTGCTTTGGATAAAATCAATGAAGCTTGGAAAGTTGCTTCTGAAGAAATGTATAAGGCACAAGCTGAAGCGCAGCAAGGCGGTGGAGCAGATCCAGATGGAGAAGCAACTGCAGATGGTGGTGCTGATGGCGATAATGTTGAAGACGTAGACTTCGAAGAAGTCAAGTAATAGTCTTTAAATAATTTAAAAACCAACCGCTTAGCAATTTTGCTAAGCGGTTTTTTTATTTCCTGATCAGCATCATTTCAAAATGTTCATTTCCTTGAACATCAATAGATCGAATATAATAGACGCCTTCAGCCAATTCGCGAACATCTAAAGTATAATTACCATTTGATTCTATTGTAGAGCCTTGGTAGGTTTTGACCAACCGTCCTATTTCATCATAAACATAAATAGTAGATAATACCGTTGATTTTACCGGCTTTATGGTAGTTTCTAGAAACGCAGGGTTTGGGGAAAGGGGTAATGAACTTGTTTCACGCTTTAAAAATGTCGTTGGCGTAGTATTGACCACTTCTTCTGTTGTAATTGTCAATTTTGGCGCCTGCGGAGTTTCATCTGAAGCAAAAGC
>CAZKQM010000034.1:18071-31420 GCA_964554895.1 uncultured Maribacter sp.
AGGGTCGCTGGCTACTTGTAATTGTAATTCTGCTTCAGAAATTGTACCTGCGATCGTACTAAGATCAAATTTCATATACACTACTCTTCGATTCTGTTCAACTCTTAAAATAGGTCCTAAAGGTTCTAAGTTGCTCGCGCCTTGTAGGTAGGTAGCATCAATTAAGTCAACTTCAGTTATTATGGCACCGCAAATCAAAGAAGGATCACTATCATCTATTAATCCGTCGCAATTGTTATCAATGCCATCACATATTTCTGTGGCATCAGGATTGATTAAAGGATTGTTATCATCGCAATCTACATCATCGGTAAATCCATCATCATCGGCATCCACTAAAACCATGCAATTTACTTGAGGATCAGCATCATCTATTAATCCGTTACAATTATTATCAATGCCATCACATATTTCTGTAGCATCAGGATTGATTAAAGGATTGTTATCATCGCAATCTACATCATCGGTAAATCCATCATCATCGGCATCCACTAAAACCATGCAATTTACTTGAGGATCAGCATCATCTATTAATCCGTTACAATTATTATCAATGCCATCACATATTTCTGTAGCATCAGGATTGATTAAAGGATTGTTGTCATCGCAATCTACATCATCCGTAAATCCATCGTCATCGGCATCCACTAAAACCATACAATTAACTTGAGGATCACTATCATCAATTAATCCGTTACAATTATTATCAATGCCATCGCATATTTCTGTAGCATCAGGATTGATTAAAGGATTGTTGTCATCGCAATCTACATCATTCGTATAGCCATCATTATCCAAGTCTATTGCTTGCGTGGTGCCTTCTGTTGTAATTATCAATTTTGGCGCCTGCGGAGTTTCATCTGAGGCAAAAGCAACGTCGTTACCACTGCTATGTGATACAATTAAGGTCAGGTTGCCACCACTAGAAAGTTGACTGACATCAAGTGACCATGTTTTAATTTGCCCAAGTGCATGAGTTCCTGAAATGGAGGCTAATGCAGCACCTGACTTCACAGGTTTATTACTACCCGTCAGGGTTGTTTCTGTCCAGTTAGAATGATTCCCTTGAAAAACTTCAAGTGTACCGAAACCAGGGTCACTGGCAACGAACATCTGAAGTTCAGCTTCTGAAATATCGTTGCCAAAAGAACTCAAATCGAATTTTAAATAGATTTCTCTTCTTCCTTGTTCAACCCTTAAAATTGGTCCTAAAGGTTCAAGATTGCTAGCCCCTTGTAGGTAGGTAGCATCAACTAAATTGGCGGGCGCAGTCGCAATCAAGTTCTCTTCAACTGTTATTGTTTGTTGGGTGCTGTTTTGGCAATTGGTTATTGGGTCGGTGTAGGTATAGGTAATGTCATAACTACCAACACCTATGGCAGGGTCAAAATTTCCGTCGGTTACACCAACGCCAGTGTAGATACCTCCTAAAGGTAATCCACCCGATAGCGTAAAAGATGAATTATTTTCTCTTAGGATACTAAAAGGAGTCAAACTTACCTCAGGAAGTTCAGGATCTGTTAATTCAAAAGTGAGTTCTATAGCACAATTTGCGGCATCTGTTGCTGTAACAGTATAAGAGCCAGCTGAGAGATCTGTAAGTTCATTACTAGAAAGCGTATCGTCATGAACCCAAGAATACGCAATAGGTAGTATACCACCTGTTTCCGCTATTTTTACTGCACCATCGACGCCGAAACATGAACTTGGGTTTTGAACATCATCAAGTGATAATTGAAACGAATCACACCTTATTTCTTCAACTGTGATGGTCCATATTTGAATTATTCCGTCTTCTGCTTGTACTATATATTCAACAGGATTCGTGAAATCATTAGGAATTCCGCTTTCAGGTTGAACCGAAGCTTCTTCTGAGACCTGAATACTTGGTATCAATGTTGTTAAATCAGTTCCAAAAGGAACTACTACTGTAATAGTTTTAGCTGTTTGATTGATGGTAGAGGCTCCAATTTGATTGGGTATTTCGAACGTACTAATATCATTTTGGGTGAAGAGTTCTCGTGTAATTTCAATGCTTTGAATGCAGGAGTTTGTATTCCCACTAGGGTCAGTAACCGTCCAGGTTATATCTGTTGTACCCATTTGAAATTCATCATCAAGTGTTAAATTGGGGTCATCTGATCTTACATAAGTAATAATGGGATCAGTGCTACAATTATCTGTTGCAAAGGGTCGCTCAATTTGTAACGTTAGGGCATTGGATGAACGGATACTAATTGATGCAGGACAATTAATTTCTGGCACTTCATTATCAATTACGGTAACGCTAAAACTACATTGCGCTGTATTACCAGAAGCGTCTTCTACTTCATAGGTTACAGTTGATTCTCCTAAAGGAAAAGATGAGCCACTTTCTAAACCAGCGATGAGACTGGTAACAGCCTCTGGCTGGTTATCAGAACCAACCGGAATGGTATAATTTACAATCGCTTCGCAACTGCCTGGTTCATTGTTGATAACAATAGCATCTGAACAGTCAATTTCTGGGTCTATGGTATCTTCTTCAACCGATACATTAACCGTAAAGGTTCTGGTACTCAAATCTTCTGCGGTAACAATATAAGTTATTGAAGTACTAAAATCTTGTGCCTCGTTAACTGCTGGACTGATTGTTGCATTTGCCGAAAAAATCAAACTGCTGGGTACTAAATTTGTCACATCGCTGCCAATTGGCATTAAGATTTCTATGGATGAACCATTGATGGTGGTTTGGTTAATTTGATTCGGTAAGGTAAATGCTGTAATGGTATTTTCAGACGAAGGGGTGTAGGTTACGGTAATACTTTGATTGCAAAATGAAATATTGCCAGACTCATCTGCGGTTGACCATTCTATAATTGTTGTGCCCACAGGAAAGATTTCGGGTATTGTTGCTTCCGTACCTGAAACTACACCTCTGACACTTAAGGAATCGGTACAATTATCAGTTGCTGTTGCAACACCAATATCACTAATCTGTATAGGGCTACCATCAATACTTACCACGTTAATATTTGTTGGGCACACAAGCTCAGGTAATTCACGATCTTCAACAACAATTAATTGTTCACAAATTTCAGATGCATTACCTGCCTCATCAATTGCCATAAAGGTTATAATTGTTTCTCCAATGGGATATGTGAATTCGGACTGTTCAGGAACATGACTAACAATCACAATATCTATGTTTTCAGCAGAAGAAATATTGTCAGTTGCCTCTGCAAGAGGAACATCATATTGTGCAGTGCATTTACCTTCATCGGTATTTAAAATGATAGTTTCTGGGCAAACAACATTGGGTGGTTCAGTATCTTCAGGAGCCGTTTTTAATACTACATCATTACCATCGCCCCCAATGTAACTTATAATTCCAGCAAAAGTTCCAAATTCAATAATGGCTTCTTCTTCTAAATCAAGAAATGTACCTAGTACAGGGTCTTCGCCATCATTATCAATTAATATAATTTCATCTGTAGTTGTATATTCAAAGCCACCAATGAGGTTTAAGGCAGCATTATTCAATTGCACAGAACCCATAACCTTGATTTGATCGTGATTAACGCAGGGTTGCAAACCATAAACTTCGGCCACAAAAGTGTCTTCGCTTGAGAATTCTAAATTATAGGCTAGAAGTATTTCGGTACCGTTAGGTTCTACGAGTGAATCATTTAACTTTTCAAATTTGCCCGAATCTATATTCTTAGAAACAAATTCAATGGTTTTGGTTGACGCCCCCGTATTTTTAGAATGGCTTGAAAAAGTTAGTAAAAGAAAAAAGGTAATTACTGGGTAAAAAGAAATCTTCATTAATTAGGTTTGTCTTAAAAAAATGGTCGACTAATTATGAGGGAAAGAAACTAAATTGTAACTATTCTTAAATAGAGTGAAAGTTTAAACGTACACTATTTAAAGTATAAATGTACGACTATCCTTCGAAATTTCGACAATATTTTGTGACTCTAAAGTATGATTTGAAGCTTTCTTACATAAATATATGTTGTGAAATAATAAATAGTTGTAGTCAATGGTGTAGTTTGTCTCTAAAATTGTAGTTATTCTTTTGTGAACCAGAGTTTTAAAATACTTGCTATGGCAAGTTTGAGGCCATTATTTATTTTTATGTTTTATATCGAATTGGCATTACTTTTGTTTTAAGTTGCAGCAATATCCTTTAATTTTGAGGTATGAAAAAAACCTACTTTGTTTTTCTTTCTTGCTTATTTAGACTGGCACCCGGACTTGTTGGTGCCCAAGAAATTAAAATTTTCAAAGTTGAGGACTTTGATTTGACTGGAAATATTGAATCATGTATTGTACTTGCCAAATATGGTAAAGAGGAATATAACTTTAATTCTTTAGGCCTATTAACAAAGTCTGTAACTCATTATAGTGATACAGATTATGATATTTCCTATTACAGATACAGCGCTGACTTTTTAATTGAAAAGAGAGTTGAAAATTATCGCGATAATGCCCTCGACACTAAAACTTCTATAGCGCACCTCTTTCAAATTGATTCAACTAGTCAACTTAAAATTACTGAGAAGATTATTTCATACGGAAAAGAATTTATTGACATGTATGAATATCATTTTGACAATGAAAATAAGGTGTTCAAGGTTTTACGACGTAATAATGAAGGCGATGATGAATCTACAATTACCTTTGTACAAGAGGAAGAATTATCAAAAGAAATTTTTACAACAAACGAAACTGTTACCAAAGAGAGAACCATTTTCTTTGAAAAAATCAATGATTCTTTAACAGATAAAATAGTCACAATAACTGGTTTTCTTGAGGGCAAATTCAACAACAGAAGTATGATGCGATATAATCAGTCGGGTTCATTGGTTTCAGAAATCGGCTATGTATATGATGAAGCAAAAGAAGACTTTATAGAAAATGAGTCCATCAAATATTCTTACGATGAAAATGGCATTTTAGCGCAAAAAGAAATTACAAGTAAGGGCACTTTAGAAACCAAAAATTATATCTATCAATTTGATGCTCATAGTAATTGGGTAAAAGAAATTATTAGTCCTGATAATACTTATATTACAAGAAAAATTAATTATTATCCTTCTGAAGAAAAGCTCGAAGAGAACAAAGATTAGCTGAATAAACCTTGATATTCTTTTTGGGTTAATCGATATTGAATAAGGGTTTTGTATTCGCCATCTTTTATGTCATGATCTTTCATTTCAGCTTCTTTAATCATGTTACTTTTTTCAAGTACTTTCCCTGAAGCGGCATTATCATCAATGAATACGGCAATAATTTTATTTAGGTTCAAAACTTCAAATCCGAATTTTATTAGTTCTTTTACGGCTTCTGTGGTGTAGCCTTTGTTCCAATAGGGTTCAGCCAGCCAATACCCCAATTCAGCTCTATTATGTTCAAGACTTATGGTCAACCCAATACCACCTATAAATTGTTTAGTTTTCTTCTCACGCATTGCAAAAACAAATTGATCCTTATCTTCAAAACCTTTGTCGGCGATGGTAATCCAGGCTAAAGCATCTTTTTCGTAATAAGGGTAGGGCAGGGTGCGCGTAAAAATTGAAATCTTTTTATTGTTGGCATATTGGGCTATCAATGGTGCATCACTTTCTTTTAACCCATCTAGTATGAGTCTATGGGTTTCATGTCTTGGAAAATTAGTCATAGCTATGCAAATTGATTTAGTAGTTCTTTTTTAATTTCATGACCGCCTTCAAAAATAATTTGTTCAGCTTTTCCATGAAATAATTTTTCAAGGCGCTGCGATTGTGATTTTAAAATTTCGCCATTGATGTATTCATCTTTATCGCCAACTAGAGCCGTAATTTTTGTCTCGTGCTTTCTTAAAAACAAAAAATCATCAGGATTAAGTTCTTTTGGTAATCCACCAGAATACACTATTAAGCGATGGCATTTTATTTGACGTTGCGCCACCCAGCGGGTTGCGACGGATACCCCTTGTGAAAAACCAAAGACATTGAAATTTATGTTTTGAGGTACTTTTTCTGCTTCTATAACCTTGTCTAAATAGTTTAAAACATTTGTAATTTCTATGGCCGTGTTTTCTTTTGTTAACCAACTGGCACCTACATATTTGTATTCGTTTTTTAAATAATATTTAGAAGGTGCTTGCGGGGCAATGATATAATTTTCTTCAGCACTAAGTTGGTCAAAATACTTAATAAAATATTTACTTAAATAGCCAATACCATGCAATACAAGCCATACATTTTTGGTTTTGCTGTTGAACTCATTTAGCGTCTCATAGGTGCTTTGCGTTCTGTAAGTAACACTTTTTTCTTTATGATTCATAGTCTAATAAACTCTGTCAAGGTAATGCAATTAATTGCATGCATATTACGTAATTTTACAAAAAATAATCATGAACGAGTATAAAGAAAAAATATTAAAAGTTTGTAATGAGTCATCAAAAAATACCATGATGGAAACCTTGCAAATTGAATATACAGATGTTGGCGAAAACTATTTGGTGGCTAAAATGCCAGTGACCCCCAAAGTGTATCAACCTGACGGCGTTTTACATGGCGGTGCAATGGTCGCTTTAGCCGAAAGTGTGGGTAGCACTGCGGCCTACATTTTTCTAGATACTCAAAAAATGTTTGTACGAGGGGTAGAAATAGCTGCCAATCACGTTAAAAGTGTCAAAAGCGGCGATGTTTTTGCAAAGGCAACTATTTTACATAAAGGGCGCACTACTCAATTATGGGATATTAAAATTACTGATGCCGATGAAAATTTAATTTCAGTATGTAAACTAACAACAATCGCATTACCAAGAAAGTAGATGTTTGAAGAATTAACTAAACAAGTAGCGGAGCATCAAAATCAAAACCTTCCTTTTGTTGTTTATCGAAAACCAAAAAAGAAAATCGTTAATGCTATTCTTCAAAAAGATGATGCAATTTATAATTTAAAGGATTTCAAAAATACGGGCTTCATCTTCGCACCTTTTGATTCAAAAAATGAAATTATAGTAACCCCAGTAGATCAAATAATTTCGGCGGAGTATCATGTAAAAGAGTCTCAAAAACAAGATGTTATTAGGGATGTTTCACAAGATTTTCAAAAGAAAGAACATCTACAATTAATTGAAAAAGGTATTTCAACAATTAATAAGGGTGTTTTTGAAAAAGTAGTGCTGTCACGAAGCCTTAAAATTGACTGTGAGCAAAATCCACTAGCTATATTTAGGCGTTTACTTGTACATTATGAAAATGCTTTTGTTTACCTCTGGCACCATCCTAAAATAGGAACTTGGTTAGGTGCTACCCCCGAAATTTTGGTGCATCTTGAAAATAAACAACTTACCACTATGTCTTTAGCAGGTACCCAAAAATATGAAGGCAATGATAAACCTCATTGGCACGCTAAAGAAATAAAGGAACAAGAGTTGGTAACTTCATTTGTCAAGAATGCACTTAAAGGAAAAGTAGACCATTTAAAAGTGGCCGACCGTCAAACTGTTAGGGCCGGTCAACTTTTGCACCTACGAACAAAGTTGAAAGGCACTTTAAAAGATGACCAATTGAGTGCACTTCTTGCTGCATTGCATCCAACGCCAGCAGTCTGCGGTTACCCTAGCGATGTGACCAAAGATTTCATCCTAAAAAATGAAAATTATAATCGTGAGTTTTATACGGGTTATTTGGGTGAATTAAATTTCAAGAATGAAGTACAACGAACATCCCGAAGAAAAAATACTGAAAATAGTGTGTATAAAGCCGTAAAAACTACAACACATTTATTTGTGAATTTGCGGTGTATGAAATGGCAAGAGAAAGCTGCCTTAATTTATGTGGGTGGTGGACTCACAATAGATTCAGACTCAGAAAAAGAATGGCTAGAAACTGTTGCTAAAACTAAAACCATGTTGCAAGTGTTGGGTTAAGAATGGTTTGCGTTGTATTTTTGTATTCCTTAAAGAAGCTTAATGAAACATTCGAGTATACCCGCTGCACAGTTAGTAGTTCAACACTGCCAAGCCAGAGGTATTAAGAATATTGTCATCTCGCCAGGCTCTAGAAATGCTCCTTTAATTCTTGGGTTTACCGAAAATTCATATTTTAAATGTTACAGTATTGTTGATGAACGCGCTGCTGCTTTTTTTGCCTTAGGAATCGCACAACAATTGCAACAGCCAGTCGCTATAGTTTGCTCATCAGGCAGTGCTTTGTTGAACTATTATCCTGCTATCGCAGAGGCTTTTTATAGCTATATTCCGCTAGTAGCCATTTCTGCCGATCGACCTTCCTATAAAATTGATGTGGGTGATGGTCAAACCATTCGTCAAGATAATGTTTTTGACAGGCATATTGGGTATTCAGCCAATTTGAAACAAGACGTAAATCATGCTACTGATAGAATTGAAAAATACGCTCCTGAGTTAGTCATACATGAAGATATTACCAGAACGCAAGAGACAATTGAAGCACACAACAATGATGAATTAAATAAAAGCCTTGAAACGGCCATTTTAAAAAGGCTACCAATACATATTAATGTGCCTTTTGAAGAACCGCTTTACAATACTCTGGCTAAGCTTTCAGTTCAAGCGCAACTAAAACCCCTAACTACTAAAGTTGACACAAAATATTCTTTAGACGCATTTGTTGAACAATGGAATAATGCAAAACGAAAAATGGTTTTAGTTGGCGTTCATCAACCCAATAAAATTGAAAAGGCGCATTTAGAAATACTTGGTAATGACCCCTCGGTAATGGTGTTTACTGAATCGACTTCTAATATACATCATCCTAATTTTTTTCCGAGTATTGATAGTATCATTGCTCCAATAGAAAAATCAAAAGACAAAGACAAGTTGTTCAAGAATTTACAACCTGAACTACTTCTTACTTTTGGCGGTTTAATTGTTTCAAAAAAAATAAAATCCTTTTTAAGAGATTACAAGCCTCAAAAACATTGGCATGTTGATTCACTTAATGCTAATGACACCTTTTTCGCTCTGAATCAGCATTTTAAAATGGATATAGCCCAATTTTTGTCCTTTTTAATACCACATAATAAAAAGGTAGAGAGCGATTATTTTTCTAGTTGGAATGAAGTAAAAAAGAAGTATGAGCAAGAGCGAGCAGCCTACATAAAGCAAATTCCGTTTTCTGATTTTTCTGCCTTTGAAAGTATATGTAGACATATTCCACCAAAATGTCAGGTGCAGTTAGCGAATAGTTCAACAGTCAGGTATATGCAGTTGTTTGATATTAATGAACAAACAACAGTTTTTTGTAATCGCGGTACTAGCGGCATTGACGGCAGTACTTCTACTGCGGTGGGTGCCTCATTGGTGGGTAAAAATCCGACACTATTGATAACAGGAGATTTGAGTTTTCTTTATGACAGCAATGCCTTGTGGAATAACTATATTAAATCAGACTTTAAGATTATTCTTATAAATAATGAGGGCGGTGGAATTTTTAGAATACTACCCGGAAAAGAAGATTCCTCAAATTTTGAAACCTATTTTGAAACCACACAGGAGTATGACGTGTCTCACTTATGTAAGATGTATGAATTTGATTATTTCAAGGTCGATAATCAAAAAGAATTAGAAAATATATTACCCGATTTTTTTAAAAATAAAAATCAAGCTAGCCTATTAGAAATATCTACTCCGAGAATAAAAAACGATAAAATTTTGATGAGTTATTTCGATTTTATATCTTAGGGTAATATTAATAATTATTTTAAAAAAAGACACTAACAATTATGAGTAAAAGAGACGATTTAATTCAAAAGTACGCTGCCGACATTAAAGATAAATTTGGAGAAAGCGCAGATATGGATTTACTTACAAAAGTAACTGTAGGTTTGGGTCCTTCAATCTATAATATAGATGCTTCAAAAGTTTCAGGTTCTGACGCAAAGGAATTGGAAACTGTTAAAAAGAACTACCTAATGAAAAAATTAGGTATGTCTGATAGTCCTAAATTAATGGATGGAATCACTACGGTTATGGATAAATACGGTTCTTCAAACAGAAACAAGCATAGGGCTGTTGTTTATTACATGTTATGTAAGCATTTCAAGAAACAATCAGTATACTAATCTAATTAGATCTCTACAAATATATAAACCGCTTATTCATATAGGCGGTTTTTTTATAGGCTAGTTTTTAGCAGTACTTTTGCACCATGATAGCACTAGGACAATTCAATACCCTTAAAATTCTTAGACAAACCAGTGTTGGAATGTTTTTGGGTAATGGAGAACATTCAGGAATTTTACTACCCAATAAATATGTTTCTAAGGAACATACTATTGGAGATATGATTGATGTTTTTTGTTATTTAGACCATGAAGAAAGACCTGTAGCAACTACTCTTGAGCCTTATATTACAGTGGGCGAATTTCAAAGATTAAAAGTAGTTGAGGTTAACGAGTTTGGCGCTTTTTTAGATTGGGGCTTAGAAAAACATCTTTTGGTACCCTTTAGAGAGCAGCGCAGTAAAATGCAAGAAGGACAATGGTATGTGGTTTATTGTTATTTGGATGAGCGTAGTAATAGATTGGTAGCTTCAAATAAGATTGATAAATTTCTGAGCAATCATAATATAACGGTTCGACCATGGGAAGAAGTAGATTTAGTGGTAACCCGTAAAACTGATTTAGGCTGGGAGGTAATTATTAATAATCAACATAAAGGTCTCGTATATTTCAATGAAGTTTTTAAAAAGATTGGTGTCGGGGATACTGTGGCAGGATGTATTAAAGGCATCAGAGCTGATAATAAAATTGATGTATCACTGCAGCCTTTAGGGTCAAAAGTGTTGGAGCCAGCCGCAAAAAAAATATATGATACGCTTCTAACGCACAACGGCTTTTTACCTTTAAATGATAAATCTAATCCAGAGCTCATCAAAGAAGAATTACAAATGAGTAAAAAAACGTTCAAAAAAGGTATTGGTACTTTATATAAGGCGCGTAAAATTGACATAAAAGCTGACGGTATACATGCGATTAATTTGAGTAAATAGTTAAATTAAATAGAAAAAGAAGTATTTTTTTACACAAATAAGTGCGACGCATTGTATTGATATAAATTTGATAATCAACTTACTACAACTATTTTTTTATATTTTAACCCCACTTTATCACTTAAATCATGAATTTCTCAACAATGATTTAAAAACAATGTTACAGATATATGAATTTTAATTATATTAGCACGCTAACGCCCACTAAAAATTAGAAAATGCCATTTATAGAAGAAAGCGATTTACTCGAATTGCATAAAGATATCGATAAGGCCCAAATAATTAATGAGCGTCTTCTTGACCAAATAAAGTTTAAAAATAAAGAGCTCAAGAAAAGTAAAATGCAACGTAATGTTCTTGCAGGGGTTACCGCGCTTTTTTTAATAGGAGTATTTGGTATAACTTCATATATGACCGGATGGAGTAGTAGAGCCGGGTCTGTAGAAAATCAAAATAATTTATTAGTTTCAATTGATAGTCTTGACGCTGTTAAAGCCAGAATAGACAATCTTAAAGAACAAAATGAGGAATTGAGTTTAGTCAAAGAGTATTATTTGGCCAAAAGGTTTTTAGAAAAAGAGACCATTTATTCTGTTCAAGTTCAATCTTTTGTTGAAAACAATGTAACCTTAGCTTCTGAAGCTTTAACCAATACCTTATTTGTTAAAACAAATCCGTTTTATTCTTATTCTTTAGGTAATTTTCAAACCTTAGAAGAAGCACAAAAATTCAGAAAAGAATTGGTAAATATTGGGTTTGAAGACGCCTTCGTCGCCTCTTATAAAGAAGGTAAAAGATTAAAAATAGAAGACCCTTTCTAATTGTGTCAAAAATAAGTGCTTGGCTTAATGCGGCCAGACTAAGAACATTACCGTTATCCGTTTCAGGAGTGGTAATGGGTACGGCCTTAGCCAATTTCTACAACGTTAATAATTCATTCATATTTATACTTGCTCTACTAACAACTATTAGTTTTCAGATTACATCAAATTTTGCCAATGATTATGGCGATGGTGTCAAGGGTACTGACAATGAAAATCGCATTGGTCCTAAACGTGCTTTACAGAGCGGAATACTTTCAAGAAAAGAATTAAAAAGGGGGATAACTTTAATGTCGCTAATCAGTTTGATTCTGGTAGCGATTCTGGTATTTACTTCTTTTGGTAAAGAAAATATCGTATACATACTCACATTTTCAATCTTAGGAATTTTATCAGTTTGGGCGGCAATTCGATACACGGTAGGTAAAAAAGCCTATGGTTATCACGGTTTTGGAGATATTGCAGTTTTTATTTTCTTTGGTATGGTTGGCGTACTTGGTTCAATGTTCTTGTATACGAAATATTTAACCACTTCAGCCGTTTTACCTGCAATAGCCATCGGAGCTTTAAGTGTAGGCGTTTTAAATTTGAACAATTTAAGAGATGTTGAATCTGATACCCTTTCAAATAAAAAAACGATGATTGTCAAATTGGGTTTTGCAAATGGTAAACGCTACCATATGTTTTTAGTTTTATTGGCTTTTGTATGCACAATAAGCTTTATAATAATAAATCAAAATAGTGCCTTGCACCTCTTACCTTTAGTTGCATTCGCCCCTATTTTTGTGCATTTATATAAGGTTCAAAAAACTATAAAACCCATAAAACTTGATGTAGAATTAAAAAAATTAGCCTTAAGTACATTTTTTCTTTCAGTATTGTTTTACATCACTTATAAATAAAATTGTAATTTTGAGATATAATCTTTAAACCAAAAACCCCTTGGAACAAGCAATTAAAATTTTAATCGTTGAAGATAATGTGATTATCGCTGATGACATGCAGTCGATGTTAGAAGAAATTGGTTATGAAATTGTAGACAATGTCATTGTGTATGAGCAGGCTGAAGAAGTTCTTAAAAACCAACATGTTGATTTGGTTTTAATTGATATCATTCTTGCCTCTGATAAAACAGGCATTGATTTAGGAAAACATATAAGAGATAAATACAACATACCTTTTATTTTTGTGACCTCTAACTCAGATAGAGCAACAGTAGAAAATGCAAAAACAGTGAAACCAAATGGTTATTTGGTAAAACCTTTTGAACAACAAGATTTGTATACTTCAATCGAGATAGCACTTTCAAACTTTATCTATAGTGGTGATGGATCGGGGCAAGAGAATGTTATGAATGAAGCTGATGTTCCTATGTCGAATTCAGTTTTGAAAGATTCTATTTTTGTTAAAAAGCAACATTTGTATTATCGTATTCAATTTGATGATATTCAATTTATCAAAGCTGATAATGTGTATTTAGAGGTAAATACGGTTGATAAAAAGTTTTTGGTTCGAT
>CAZKQM010000035.1:0-30888 GCA_964554895.1 uncultured Maribacter sp.
GCCAACGGCATCATCAAGTGTTTCACCTAAAATTTCCATATTAAAATAATCTTTAACCAAAACAATTTGTGTATGGCCGCCACTTATGGTTAATGCCAAAAATGGGAATTTTGGTGCCGCCATATTCGCATCCTCAATAAAATGCGCAAGAATATGCGCTTGCATATGATTTACCTCGATGAGCGGAATTGAAAGACCAAGTGCCAATGATTTGGCAAATGATGTACCTACTAATAATGACCCCATTAATCCGGGTCCTCTAGTAAAAGCTATGGCTGATAGTTGTTTTTTATCGATATTTGCTATAGATAATGCTTGGTGCACCACCGGAACTATATTTTGCTGGTGTGCTCTTGATGCCAATTCAGGAACAACGCCACCGTATTGCTCGTGAATTTGTTGTGTAGCCACTACATTGCTCAATACTTTTTTATTGTACAAAACGGCTGCTGAAGTATCATCACAAGAAGATTCAATAGCAAGAATGTATTTGGCTTCTTTTTCCATTAATTTTGGAATAAAATTTGAGGTTTTGTTGAATACAAAGTTAAAACATATCGGTCTATCAAAAAATTAAGAAAAATACTGCTTCGAATTCTATTGGTATGTATACTGATTGCTTTTTTAGGCACTTTTATTTTATCAATACCGGCTGTTCAAACCAAATTTGCAAATTACGCTACCAACACAATCAATAAAAAGTACGGCACAAATATTTCAATTGATAAATTGAAGCTTTCACTAATTTCTTGGGATACTTCACTAGAAGGTATTTACATTGAAGATTACAAAAAAGACACTTTATTTTATGCCAATACGGTAACAACCTCTATCCTTAGCATAAGAAATATGGCGAAGGGTAAACTAGAATTTGGCGATATTTTAATTGAAGAGCTTGATTTTAAGTTGAAAACATATAAAGATAGTACAGGTACTAATCTTGAAGCCTTTGTTGATAAATTGAGCACCACCAAAAAAAATAAAAAACCAAGTTTCTATTTCTCAACGGCTGACGTTGTTATTTCCAATAGTACGTTTAAATTAATTGATGAGAATAGAGCTACGCAAAAAATGCTTGATTTCAATAATTTAAATATAGAAGCAACAGATCTAGAAATTGTAGGGCCTAATGTTGCTACAAACATCAATGCAATGTCATTCAATACCCATCGAGGTGGGCGTGTTGATAGTTTAATCACAAAGTTCAATTACACCAAGCAACAAATGCGATTTGATTCTTTACAAATTGTATCACCGAAATCTAATTTAGACGGAAACTTAGTTTTTGACTACGATCGTAAAGATTTCAAAGATTTTTTAAATAAGGTAAATCTCAAAGCTGATTTTCAAGATTCGAAAATTTCTTTTGATGAACTCAATCTTTATTTTGATCAATTTGGTAGCGGCAAAGAAGTTTTGTTCTCATCTGAGGTTAGCGGAATTTTGAATGACTTAACTGTTACCAATCTTTTTGCGCAGTCAGAAAATACGGGTATTCGAGGCGATTTTGAATTTAAAAATCTGTTCAAAAAAGATAGTCTATTTGTAATGGATGCTCGCATGAAAAACATTACAACCAGTTATTATGAGTTGCGTGCCTTACTACCCAATATTCTGGGTAAGTTGCCTTCTTCTTTTCAAAAATTAGGTCAATTTACAATGCGAGGTGACGCGCTCGTTTCTCCAAAAGCTATTGATGCGAAGGTTAATTTAAAGACCGATGTAGGCAATAGCTATGCAGATTTGAAATTGACCAAAATTGATGATATTGATAATGCAGTGTACAAAGGTTTTGTATCACTTATAGATTTTGATTTGGGGTCTATTCTTGAAAGAAAAAGTTTAGGTAAAACCAATTTAGATTTTAATGTAGAGGGTAGTGGTTTGGCTAGCGATAATTTGAATACCGAGGTCACAGGGCAAATTTATGACATTCGTTTCAATGGCTATGATTACCACAATTTAAAGGTTTCTGGTCTTATTAAAGATGAACTTTTTGATGGTAGTTTAAGTAGCAAAGATGAAAATCTTAAATTTGATTTTAAGGGATTGGCTGATATTGCATCTGAAAAAAGCAACTTCAATTTCAGGGCCTCTGTTGATTATGCAAATTTGAAAGCATTGAATTTTATTGACGATAGTATTTCTATTTTCAAGGGTAATATTGATATGGATGTTACCGGAAATACTATAGACAATCTGGAAGGTGATATACGATTTACCAAAACAAACTTTCAGAATAAAAATGATACCTACTACTTCGAAGATTTTAAGATAACCTCAGTTTTTGATGTTGATTCAACAAGAACAGTTGAAATTAATTCAACTGATATTGTTACCGGCTATGTGAAGGGTAAGTTTAAGATTGATGAGTTGGGCAAGCTGTTACAGAATTCTTTGGGTACCGTCTATACCAATTATCGTCCATTTGATATTTCTGATGGTCAAACAATGTCTTTCAATTTTAAAATATATAATAAGATTGTTGATGTCTTTTTTCCTGAAATAACTTTTGACCCAAATACTTTCATAAAAGGTAATATTATAGCTGATGAAGGCGATTTTAAATTAAATTTTAAATCTCCAAAGATTGCGGCTTATGGTAATGAAGCGGATCAAATAGAAGTGAAAATTGATAATAAGAATCCGCTGTACAATACCTTCGTTTCAGTAGGAGATTTATCAACGCCCTATTATGATGTCAAAGATTTTTCAATGATTAATACTACCTTAAAAGATACCTTGTTCTTTAGAACAGAGTTTAAAGGGGGTAGCGAGTACAATGACAGTTATAATTTGAACTTTTACCACACTTTTAATGCCTCAAAAAAATCGGTAATTGGTTTAAAAACATCTGATGTTAACTTCAAAGGCAACACTTGGGTGCTCAATAAAGATGGCAATGACAAAAACAAGGTCATTGTTAATCGAACTCTTGATAGTGTGCAGATTGAAGAAATTGTCATGAATAATGATGCAGAAGAGCAAATTAGATTAAGAGGGCAATTGGCAGATTCAACTTTTAAAGATTTGCAACTTCAGTTTAAAATAGTTTCACTTGACAAAATAGCCCCAGTACTAGATAGCTTGAAATTAGAAGGCGAGGTTAATGGTATTTTAAATATTCTTCAAAGTGATGGTATTTATTTACCTTCTTCAAATTTAGGGGTTGATGGATTAAAAATTAATGAAATACCTATTGGCGATTTGTCAATGAGCATTATAGGTAACAAAGATTTAACTGACTTTCGAGTGAATTCTCAAATCACAGATAATGGCATTGAGAAACTAGGTGTTGTGGGCAGTATAGATAATACCAAAGACATACCTCAAGTAAATCTTTTAGCAAATTTCACACGTTTTGAAATAGCACCTTTCAGTCCCTTAGGTAAAGGAGTAATTGACCATATTCGTGGTTTGGTTGATGGTGGAGCTCGCCTGTCAGGCGATATCAACAATCCGGATATTGATGGCCTATTAACTTTGAATAATGCCGGAATTGCCGTACCCTATCTCAATGTTGATTATAAATTTGCACCTAATTCTCGTGTGCGTCTTGAAAAGCAAACATTTGATTTTGAAGAAGTAGCGCTTACTGATATTGCCGAAAACACAAACGCGACCATTGATGGCACCATCAAGCATCAATATTTTAAGAATTGGCTGCTTGATTTGAATGTTGATGCTAATGAAGACCGACTCTTAATTTTAAACACTGAATATGATATTGATGAACTGTATTATGGAACCGGTTTTCTACAGGGTACAGGTAGAATTTATGGCCCTACTAAGGCATTAACAATAAAGGTTGACGGTAAAACAGCCAGAGGTACTTCTTTAAAGATTCCCTTAAATGATATAGCAAGTTTAGGCAATTATTCATTCATCAATTTTATTGATAAAAATAGCATTGTAAGTATAGAAGAACAGCGTGTTTTAAATGATGTAGAAGGCTTAGAATTAGAATTCGATTTAGAAATAACTCCCGACGGAGAAGTTGAAATTAGAGACCCCGAAACAGGTAGTATCTTGAGTGGTTCAGGTGGTGGCACTGTATTGATGCGTATTAATACAAGAGGAAAGTTTGAAATGTTTGGAGAATTTGCGGTAGCACAAGGTACCTATGAATATAAGTTTGGTAATTTAATTAATAAAACATTTGATGTAAAACCAGCAGGAACCATTGTATGGGAAAAAGATCCGCTAGCTGCACGTATCAATATGGAGGCTGTTTATCCACTAACGGCGAGTCCGTCTCCATTACTTCAAAATACCGGTTATACTCCTGATATTCCTGTAAATGTGGTAATTGGTTTGACGGGCGAGTTGGAGAGCCCTGATATTGATTTCAATATTGAATTTCCAGGTACCAGTTCAGTACTGCAGTCTGAATTAGAATATGCTTTGCAGGATCCTACCCTAGAAGAAAGAAATGCTATTTTCCTTTTAGCACAAGGTTCTTTTGTAAGTGACCAAAGAGGAATTACCACACAGGCAGTTACCGGAAATCTTTTACAATCAGCCTCGAGCATGTTTAATCAATTAGTAAGTACCGGTAGTGATAAATTCAAATGGGGCGTGAATTTTGATCAAGGTTATCAAGATCCATTAAGTGATGTCAATACTGAAGATCGAGTAGGCCTATCGGTTTCAACGCAAATAAGCGACCGTATATTATTTAATGGTAAAGTTGGTGTGCCTGTTGGCGGTGCAGAAGAAACTGTTGTTGCTGGTGATTTCGAATTACAACTTTTATTAAATGAAGAAGGAACCTTAAGTGCTAAATTCTTTAATAGAAGAAGTGAAATTCAAGAATATTTAAATAATAATATAGGATCTACGCAGGGTGCAGGCCTTTCGTATGAGGTTGATTTTGATACTTTTCAAGAATTGTTTCAAAAAATGTTTGGTCGAAAAGAAGAAGAGCCTGAAGTAATACCTCTAAAGGCATTACCAAAAACTGAAAAAGAATCTGTAATGGTCATCGGTAATGACAGCCTTATTAAAATACACCCCAAGTCAAAAGGATATTAATTCTCATCCTCATTTATCTGTTTCAAATAGTCGCAAAAATTAAAAAATGGTTATGAAATTGTTTTTGTGAGCTAACTTTATCAAATTCATTCTTATACCGCACCTGAAATTGAAATAAGTTTGCTACTTTTACAGCTTACATTTTTTTGATGGTGTCAGAAATAAAGAAGATTGGAGTGTTTACATCCGGTGGGGATTCACCTGGTATGAATGCCGCCATTAGAGCGGTTGTTCGTACCTGTGCTTATCTTAAAGTGGACTGTGTTGGAATTTTCAGAGGATACCAAGGTATGATTGAAGGTGACTTCAAACCAATGAATGCCCGTAGCGTCAATAACATCATCAACAAAGGTGGAACTATTTTAAAATCAGCACGTTGCGATGAATTTAGAACAGTAGAAGGAAGAAAAAAGGCCTATGACCAATTGATAGCGGAAGGTATTGATGCTTTTGTGGTTATTGGGGGAGATGGTAGTTTTACAGGAGCAATGCACTTTAATAAGGAATTTAATTTTCCAGTAATCGGTATCCCCGGTACAATAGATAACGATATTTTTGGCACATCAAATACCTTAGGTTTTGATACCGCTCTAAATACAGTTGTTGAATGTATTGATAAAATTCGTGATACAGCTAGTTCTCATAACCGTCTATTCTTTGTCGAGGTAATGGGTCGAGATGTGGGCCATATCGCTTTGAATGTGGGTGTTGGAGCAGGAGCAGAGGAAATATTGATACCCGAAGAAAACCTCGGACTTGAGCGTCTTATTGATTCGCTAAAGAGAAGTAAAAAATCGGGTAAATCTTCAAGTATTGTTGTAGTAGCTGAAGGCGATAAAATTGGTAAAAATGTATTTGAGTTGAAAGAATATGTTGAACAACATTTACCTATTTATGATGTTCGCGTTTCGGTTTTAGGACACATGCAAAGAGGTGGTTCTCCATCGTGCTATGATCGTGTTCTAGCAAGTAGAATGGGGGTTAAAGCAGTAGAAACCATTTTAGAAGGAAAATCTAATTTAATGGTTGGTATACAGAACAATGAAATAATAATGACCCCAATTGAAAAGGCAATTAAAGGCCATACAAAAATTGATAAAGAATTAATCAGAGTTTCTGATATAATGACCACTTAACTTAACACTTAACAAATAGAAAATGTCGAACTTAAAAATTGGAATCAACGGATTTGGAAGAATAGGAAGATTAGTATTCAGAACTACAATCAAAAGAGGAGATGTAGATGTGGTTGCTATTAATGACTTATTAGATGTTGAACACCTTGCTTATCTTTTGAAGTATGATTCTGTTCATGGTAGATTTGATGGTACCGTAGCTATAAAAGATGGTAATTTAATTGTAAACGGAAAAACAATCAGAATCACATCAGAAAGAGATCCAAAAAATATAGGATGGGCTGCGGTTAATGCTGAAATTGTTGCTGAATGTACCGGTATTTTTACAACCTTAGATACTGCCCAATATCATATTGACGGTGGCGCTAAAAAAGTAGTTATATCAGCCCCTTCAAAAGATGCACCGATGTTTGTAATGGGTGTCAATCACACTGACGTGAAGGCCTCAGATACTATTGTATCTAATGCATCGTGTACTACAAACTGTTTAGCACCAATGGCTAAAGTTTTAAATGATTCTTTTGGAATTGATGAAGCATTGATGACTACAGTTCACGCCACAACAGCAACACAATTGACGGTTGATGGCCCTTCAAAAAAATGGAGAGCGGGTAGAAGTTCACTATTGAACATTATACCTTCAACAACTGGGGCAGCAGTAGCAGTAACCAAAGTTATTCCCTCTTTGAAAGGTAAATTAACAGGTATGGCTTTTCGCGTACCAACTGCTGATGTATCGGTAGTTGATTTAACCGTTAAATTAGAAAAAGAAACTACCTATGAAGAAATTAAGAAAGCTTTCAAAACAGCTTCTGAAGGAAGTTTAAAGGGAGTATTAGGTTATACCGAAGAATTGGTAGTTTCTCAAGATTTTGTTTCTGATCCGCGAACGAGCATTTTTGACGCAGATGCTGGTATTGAATTGAATTCTAAATTCTACAAATTAATATGCTGGTATGATAATGAGGCTGGCTTTTCAAATAAGTTAGTGGATTTAGCTCAACATGTAGCGAGTTTATAAAATAGTTTAAAAATTGAAATCCTGAAAATGAGTTGTTGTTCTTGTTTTCAGGATTTTCTTTGTAATTGATGACGTATGATTTTAATTGTTGATAGTGGTGCTACCAAATCAGATTGGATCGCCTTAAATGATAAAGGAGAGCAACTCTTTTTTACTCAAACATTAGGGTTGAGTCCTGAGGTATTAACGCGTGAGGTTATTGAGGATCGATTGGCGAATAATTTTGAAATTTCGAAAAACAAAGATGCCGTTACAAATTTGTATTTCTACGGGGCAGGTTGTGGTACTGATCGTATGAAGACTTTTTTAAAAGAAATATTCAGTGATTTTTTCCCAAATGCCAAGTCAGAAGTTAAAGAAGATACCTATGCCGCCGTTTATGCCACCACTAAAATGGGTGAACAAAGCATTGTTTGTATTTTAGGTACAGGTTCAAACTGTAGTTATTATGATGGGCATCAATTGTTTCAAAAAGTAACCTCTTTAGGCTATATTCCTATGGATGATGGTAGTGGTAACTTCTTTGGAAGAAAACTAATCAGAGATTACTACTTTCATAAAATGCCTCAAGATTTGGCAATGAAATTTGATAAAAATTTCGATTTAAATGCTGATGTGATAAAAGATAATTTATACAAGCAACCTAACCCGAATACCTATTTAGCAACTTTTGCTCGTTTTTTAATTGAGAATAAAGATCATGCCTACAGTAAAGGGGTCATTGACAAAGGCTTACAGCAATTTGTTAATAATTATATCATGCAGTTTGAATTAGCAACAAAGGTGCCTATAAGTTTTGTAGGTAGTATTGCTTATTATCTCAAAGATGAACTGATAACTGTTTTAGAACGAAATGACTTGGTTGTAGGCAATATTCGTCAACGACCTATTGATGGCTTGGTTGAATTTCACAAAGCGAACCTTTAAAACTTCGTTCTCTTCTTTATTATTTCGCTGCAATCATAGATATCTCAACATTGACAAACTTAGGTAAGTTTGCTACTTCAACCGTTTCTCTAGCAGGAGCAGTACTAGCATCAAAATAGCTACCATAAACTTCATTGACACTGCTGAATTGATTCATATCACTTAAAAAGATAGATGTTTTTAAAACATTTTCAAAAGTCATTTCGGCTTCTTCTAAAACGGCCTTTAAATTAGCCATACACTGTGCTGTTTCCTTTTTAATGTCGCCCTCTACCAATTCGCCTGTTTTTGGATTTACGGGTATTTGACCCGAAATGAATAAGGTATCCTTATATAAGACTGCCTGATTATATGGGCCTATTGGGGCTGGTGCATTTGATGTGTTAATTATTTTTTTCATAAAGTTGAATTTAAGTTTAGCGTCTAGGAGGCTGACTTCTGTTTTCCCATTTCAAATCTTTAAGTATTGAACTGCTTATCCCTATAAAGAAATTCCATTGCCTGAACCTACCAAATGGCGTCCAATTGAATCGCAAATCAAAACTTTTAAGATTTCTTTCAAATCGTAATTGTGTTAGGGTAAAACCTTTATTCTTAAAATCATATCCTGAAGATCCACCCACCTTCCATCTTGGGCTTAGTTCTATTTCACCTGAAAACATTAATGTATGATTACTTAATTCATTTTGCCGTGCTGAGTTGATATAATTGGCTGCATAAGCCAAATTAAAATTCCACGGTATTTTTGAGGCGTATGCAGGGTTTTCTATATCAGAATCAGGCACACGTTCTCTATTGTCAGTTCTATTAATTTCATCTGACCGTCCAAAAAGATCATCGTTCCGCCCTCCGCTTTGTGCCGTATAGTCAAACGGGTCAGGCTCTTCTTCATCTTCTCGTTCTTTATCTTTATTTTTACCAAACATATCACTATTGATTCGGTAACTCGTTCTTAAAAAAGCATTAGTCATTCTAAATAAACTTCCGCCATTATTAATATTTAAGGTGTTAATTCTTCGGTTGCTATTGTCTAAAGCATAAGGGTCAAGATTAGCGCCAAAATCAATCGACATTTTATTGTCTAAAATTCGAGTTCCTCCATTAATCCGTACAGGATTCAAACGCAAAGAATCAGATTCAAAATTGTAACCTGTCGCGATATTAAAATTACTTAATATGGGTACTTTTTTGGGTTCGAGAATTGTAGAGTCTTTGTTCCGCACCTTGGCCTCTAGAGTATTAGCCAATGTTAAACTAAGACTGTTTGATCTATTTAAACTTGGCGCATTATTTAAGGTGCCTTGAAAACGACTGAATTGTACAGCCTCGCCAGTATCTGTATTTATGTATTCATCATAAAACTGTTCAAAAGAGGGGGCATAACCATAACTTAATGAGGGTCGAATTACATGTCGTAGGGCTTGAATTTTTTTGTCCTCTCCAAAATTAAATGTACCGTAAATAGTGGTGCCCATACTGGCGTTGAAATTGTAGGTATTATAACGATCAAAACCATTTATGGTGTCTATGACAACGGTGCCTCGTTCAATGCCCTCTCCGGCTTCAAAACTTCGATCAAAGGTATTTAAGGTCCATACATCTTCATAAGTTCCACCCATACTGACACTTAAAAATTTTGCAACCTTAAAATTTGTGGCTATTGGTATGCTGTGTCTAGCACCGGTTCTTGCGTTTTCAAACATTCTAGATGTAAAAAAATCTTCATCATTAGTGGTTAATTGGTTTCGGGCATTCATGTTGTATTGAAGGTTGATATTTTGAATTGCTCCTTTTTTAATACCATCTTTTTTGGCAAACGGAAAAACACGTTCCATACTTAATTGCACCGTGGGTAGCGTCATATTAATGTTATCTCGACCGTCTGCAGTAGCTGAAGCTGAGGTTAATTGACTATGCGTTGCCGCAACACTCAAGTTTACTGAAGGATACTTAGGAAATGTTTTTGAATAGGATAAAGAAGAGGATAAGGTGTTGTTCAATCGATTTGAATTGTCAATTTGGTTTAAAGAGTTCTGAAAAAATTGACTACTTCCTAGGTTAACCGATGCCGAGAAACGTGAATTTGGATTTGCTTTTGTATCCTGGCTATGCGAAATTTGAAGGTTCCAGTTCGAGCTTCGGCTGAAATCACTAAATCCTTTTTGACTGGTAATTAAATTTTGAAAACGAAAATTAAAATTACCTTGAAAGCGGTAACGTTTAGCATATGTTGATTGCGCTCGAAAACCATAACTACCGTTCGTATAATAATCCCCCGTAAGGGTCAAATCAACGTAGTCACTAAGGGGTAGATAGTACCCCCCATTTTGAATGAAATAACCTCGGTCAGGGTCGTTGCCAATGCTAGGCATTAAAAGTCCGGCAGTCTTGCCTACTGATAAAGGAAAATAAGCAAAGGGCAGTCCGATAGGTGTTGGTACATCAGCAATGTAAATATTGGTCAAGCCCGCAATCATTTTTTTACCAGGAACAAATTTTGCCTTTCTAACGCGAATATAATAGTCAGGGTTAATGGTATCTTGAGCCGTTGTAATTTTAGCTTCACTTAAAAAATAAACAGAATCATTTTCTTTTTTTGTAATCTCAGCATAAACTTTCATTGCATCGCTACCTAACTGTCCTGCACCAGCTTGCTGTTCAGTTCTTGAATTCCAGATTAGTGCCTTTTGCGTGTCGAAATTAAAACGAATAGAATCAGGAATAACCACACTTTCGGCCTGTTTGAAATAAGGTAATTGTGAATATGTACCAGTTGAATCTTTTAACCTACCTGCATAAACTTCGTTTTTTACATAATCCATTATGATCACACCGGCTTTTAAATCAGTATCTTGATAATGTATTTCAGCCTCGTTATAGAGATATATTTTTTGCTCTTTATTACTAATTCTTATACTGTCTTTAGCTTTATATTTTAGTTCACCAAGCAAATAAGATTGTTGTGGCTGTGTATTAATTTTGTTGATGGAATCAGTTTTAGTGCTATCAATTTCTATCAAGGAAGGAAAGAGCGGAGCAATAATTGAATCTGACTCAGCCTTGATTGAAAGAGGGGTAATACCGCCTTCTTGCGCGAAAGCCGACAAGGTGCCAACCAAAAGCAGTAGAAAAAGTAAGTGATGTTTATTTGCTTGCAAGGCTATAAATCCTATTTTTGTAAAGGTATGGCGCGACTTTAGGAGTTCAAACTTACATATATTTTTTGTTCTCTTTATAGCCCATTACGATAAATTTAACCATTATGAGTCCCCAAAAAACTAGAGATACTTTTCAAAAAAGTCTAATACGTTCTATCAGTTATTTACTGCTGATATGTAGCATCACTTTTTTCAATCAAATTTCTGCCCAAAATATAGACGATGATTTTGTAGTTGTTTTAGACGCAGGTCATGGTGGTCATGACCCAGGAAATCTTGGCAATGGCTATTTAGAGAAAAATATCGCCCTCAATATTGTCTTAAAAATTGGCTCAGTATTAGAGCAAACTAAAGGCTTTAATGTCATATACACTCGAAAAGACGATACTTTTGTTGATTTGTTTGTACGGGGCGAAATTGCCAACAAGGCTAATGCAGATCTTTTTGTTTCGGTACATTGTGATTCGCACACTTCAAATGCACATGGCGCTGGTACTTTTGTATTAGGCTTACACGCTAATAAGCAGAATTTTGAAATTGCTAAGAAAGAAAACCAAGTGATTTATCTTGAAGATAATTATGAAACGCGCTATGCCGATTATGATATTAATTCGCCAGAATCAGTGATTGGTTTAACAATCATGCAAGAAGAATTTTTAGATCAAAGTATTGCACTAGCTAAAAAGATACAAGACCAATTTACGAACAGATTAAATCGCAAAGACCGTGAAGTCAAGCAAGCTGGTTTTATTGTTTTACATCAAACTTTCATGCCTAGTGTATTGGTTGAAACTGGTTTTTTGACCAATGATGAAGAAGGTGCCTATTTAAATTCATCAACAGGTCAAATAGAAATGGGTGTCGCTATAGCGCAAGCCATCAACAATTATAAAAACGCCCTAAGACCGAATACCTCAAGTAATACCAATGTTATAGCGGCAACACCTGAGCCACCTGCCGATCCGCAAGTGTCAGAAACTACAAAAATTTCAGAACCTGAAGAGATTGTTGAAACAATCACTAAAGAAAAAGAACAAAAAAGCACGTATGATCCTTATGCTGAAGCTATTAAAAATAGAAAAAAGAAAGAAGCAGCGCGGGTTTCAGAAGTGATAGAGACAAAAGAAGCGAGCCCTGAAATTGCCAAAACGATGCCTGCTGTTGAACCGGTTAAAGAAGTGGTTGCTGCACCGAAAGAGGTAGAAGAAAAAATTAGTGAGCCTACTGTGACCAAGGTTGAGAAGACTCCTGATCCAGTTGAAGAAGCTCCTAAAGAAATGATGGTTGTTGAAGAGACCATAACAGAAATTTCAAAAAAAGAAATGGTAACCCAAGAGCCTGTGCAAGTTGTTAAAAGTGAAGGAGTTGCTGCTATTGTTTTTAAGGTACAATTAATGGCAAGTACAAAAGAAATTGCCATGGTAGCATCTAATTTTAACGGACTCAGTGAGCTTTCAACAGAAAAATTTAAGGTTTATAATCGGTATATGTATGGTAATACGCCTTCTTTTAATCACGCGAAAGAGTTAAAGTCAAGAGCTAATGCTCGAGGCTTTACAACGGCCTATATTGTGGCCTACAAAAATGGTGTACGTATTGATGTTAATGAAGCTCGAAAACAAGCGGCTCAATAGTAGTACCTTCAATTATTTATTCTAATTTAGAAGTCTAAAACTTAGTATTTGAAACTTTCAAGAGAAATTAAAACCGGATTAATAGTTGTTCTTGGCATTGTATGTGTCGTTTTTGGATATAGTTATCTAAAATCTTCTTCATTTTTTAATGATGATCTTACGCTTTATGCAGTATATGATAATGTTGGTGGATTGCAATCAGGCACATCGGTTTCAATAAACGGTAAAAATGTTGGTACTGTCAATTCAGTTCGTTTTCTTGACAAGCAAGGAAACCTTTTGGTCACATTTACTGTAAGTCGTGATTTGAAGTTTTCAAAAGAAAGTACAGTTGAATTATATGATACAGGTTTGATTGGTGGCAAAGGGCTTCGTATTAACCCCATCTTTGGTAAAACAGCATTATCAAATAGAGATACTTTAAAAACTTCAACAAGGGCTAGTTTGAGTGAAGTTGCCGATCAAAAATTATCACCAATACTTGAAAAATTTGAGTCTGCATTAACAGATGCGGATTCTGTTTTGCTAAATGTCAATGAGGTTCTAGATGTAAAGGCAAAACGTGATTTAAGAGCATCTATAGCTGATTTAAGTGAAACTATGAAAGATGTTAAAGGGGTAGCAAGAAATCTCAATAATTTGCTTCAAAAAAATCAAGGTCAACTTGAGAACTCATTGTCAAATGTTGAAAAATTAACTCAGAATTTTGCTGTGCTCTCTGATTCATTAAATAAGGCAGGCTTGGGTAGCACCATGGCATCGATTGAGTCTACAGCAAGAAACTTAGATGCTTTAATTGTAAGAATTGAATCAGGTCAAGGCACCTTAGGCAAACTTATTAAAGATGAAAAACTGTATGATAATTTAAGTAACGCTTCAAAAGAATTGGACTTATTGTTACAAGATTTTCGTTTGAATCCTAAACGTTACGTCAATGTCTCTGTTTTTGGAAAAAAGCAAAAAGAGTATGCGCTACCAGATGCAGACCCAGCTGAAAATATAGAAAACTAAGTTAATGAACTACCTTCCAAATATACTTTTCGCAATACTCTTAATTAGCGGAATTGGATTTTTCATAAAAAATATTTCACTACTTAGAAGAAATATCAATCTCGGAAAAGAGCTTGATGTTTCTGATAACAAAGGAGTTCGTTTTAGAAATATGGCTCGAATTGCCTTGGGTCAGTCTAAAATGGTAGTTCGCCCCATTGCCGGTTTTCTTCATGTTATTGTTTATGTAGGTTTTATTATTATCAATATTGAAGTTCTTGAAATTATCATTGATGGGCTTTTGGGTACGCACCGAATTTTTGCTGCTTTGGGTTCATTTTATGATGTGTTAATAGGTTCTTTTGAAATTTTGGCATTTTTGGTTATTGTAGCCGTGGTTGTTTTCTGGATTAGAAGAAACATCATTCGTTTAAAACGTTTCATTAAACCCGAAATGAAAGGCTGGCCTAAGACTGATGGTAATCTTATTCTCTACATTGAATTGGTTTTAATGATTTTATTTTTAACCATGAATGCAGCTGATTTTCAATTGCAAGCGTTGGGTGCTGATTATTATGTTCAAGCAGGTAGTTTTCCGGTAAGTCAGTATCTAGCGCCGTTTTTATCAAATCTTTCAGAATCGAGTTTGATTTTAGTAGAAAGAACAGCATGGTGGTTACACATAGTTGGTATTTTGTGCTTCTTGAATTATTTATACTATTCTAAACACTTACATATTCTATTGGCATTTCCGAATACTTATTATGGTAAACTAGATGCTAAAGGAAAATTCAAAAACAATGAAACCGTTACAAAAGAAGTAAAATTAATGATGGATCCATCGGCTGATCCTTACGCAGCGCCAGCTGAAGATGCACCGCCGCCTGAAAAATTTGGGGCTTCAGATGTTACTGATTTGAGTTGGGTACAACTTCTAAATGCCTATACCTGTACTGAGTGCGGTCGTTGTACTAGTGAATGTCCTGCAAATCAAACAGGAAAAATGCTGTCTCCTCGAAAAATAATGATGGATACACGCGATCGCATTGAAGAGGTAGGTAAAAATATTGATAAGAATAAAGGTCAATTTGTTGCTGATGGTAAGCAACTACTTGGAGATTATATTACCAATGAAGAGTTGTGGGCATGTACCTCATGTAATGCCTGTGTTGAGGCTTGTCCGGTTAGTATTGACCCTTTGTCTATTATCATGGATATGCGTCAGTATTTGGTTATGGAACAATCTGCCGCACCATCAGATCTAAATAATATGATGGGTAATATCGAAAATAATGGAGCACCTTGGCCCTTTAACCAAATGGACCGTCTTAATTGGAAACAAGAATCATAAATATTAATGTATGCAAACTGAATTGAAAGTACCTACCATGGCTGAATTAACAGCTGCGGGCCAAAAACCTGAAGTTTTATTTTGGGTTGGCTGTGCAGGTAGTTTTGATGATCGTGCGAAAAAAATAACCAAAGCCTTTGTTAAAATATTGAATAAGGCAAAAGTGTCTTTTGCGGTTTTAGGTACTGAAGAAAGTTGTACGGGTGATCCTGCAAAAAGAGCGGGAAATGAATTTTTATTTCAAATGCAAGCAGTTACCAATATAGAAGTAATGAATGCTTATGAAATTAAAAAGATTGTCACTGCATGTCCGCATTGCTTTAATACACTTAAAAATGAATACCCTGAACTAGGTGGTAATTATGAAGTAGTTCATCATACCCAATTTTTAAAGCAATTATTAAATGAGGGTAAAATAACTATGGAAGGTGGGCATTTTAAAGGAAAAAGAATCACTTTTCATGACCCTTGTTACCTCGGAAGAGCCAATAATGTTTATGAAGCACCTCGTGAACTGATTAGAAAATTGGATGCCGAATTGGTTGAAATGAAAAATTGTAAAAAGAAAGGACTTTGTTGTGGTGCTGGTGGTGCACAAATGTTTAAAGAACCTGAAAAAGGAAAAAAAGACATTAACATCGAGCGAACAGAACATGCCATGCTGACAAAACCTGATATTATCGCTGCAGGCTGCCCTTTTTGCAATACTATGATGACTGATGGGGTTAAGAATAAAGAAAAAGAAGGTGCAGTAGCAGTTCTTGATATTGCTGAAATGATAGCTTCTGCTGAAGATTTATAACTAAAAGTATACATGTTAAGTCCGTTTAAAAGCCTTCCTGAATCTTCAAGAGTTTGGATCTATCAATGCAATCGAAGTTTTTCAGAAGTAGAAATAGAAGAACTTCGAAATTCCTTGGATGCTTTCATTACGCAATGGACGGCTCACGGAGCTGATTTAAAGGCAGGTTATGAAATTAGATACAAGCGCTTTATCATCTTAGCCTTAGACCAAACACTAAATTCAGCCTCAGGATGCTCTATCGATGCCTCAGTTCATTTTATTCAGCAATTAGAAAAGAAATATGAAGTTGATTTGTTAGATAAAATGAATGTTTCTTACAAACAAGGTGAGTTTGTGGCGTATAAGGCTTTAGCTGATTTTAAAAAGATGGCCATGCAAAAAGCCGTGTCAGGTAAAACAATAGTGTTTAATAATCTGGTAACCTCAATAGCTGAATATCAAGAATATTGGGAGGTTTCAGCCTCAGAAAGCTGGCATAATCGTTTTATGTAATAATATTTCTCAAGAGAATAGAATTGCTTTTGTTTATCCTCCAAAACAATCCATTCGTCTAAAAGTTGATAAGAAGAGAAATCTTGGTTCAAATTTTGGTTCCATCTTAAAAAAATAAAGTTTTGAACGCTGTTCAAGCGCAATAAAAAAGTGTCGTTATTAGTTATTTATGAATACCATTCATGTATGCGAACCAAAATAATATTCCCCCTCATTTTGATTCTCTCGTTGCACTTAAATGCGCAATTAGATCCTTTGGCTACACGAGATGCTGAATCTCAAAAAAATTGGGTAAATCGGCAGTATTCAAACATGACTGTTGATGAGAAAATTGGGCAGCTATTTATGATTAATGTTGCTTCAAACCAAGACATAGTAACCAAGAATAGAATAGGTGATCTTATAAAAAACTATAAGGTAGGGGGTGTTATCTTTTCAAAAGGAGGCCCGTTAGCGCAAGCTAAATTGACCAACAAATATCAAAAATCTTCTAGAATTCCATTATTAATAGGGATGGATGCTGAATGGGGATTGGCCATGCGATTAGATTCGACCTACGCCTTTCCTTGGAACATGACTTTAGGGGCGATTCAAGATGTTAAAATAGTTGAAAAAGTAGGCGAAAGAATCGGTAAACATGCTAAGCGTATGGGTGTGCATATCAATTTCGCACCTGATTTAGATATCAATATTAATCCTAAAAACCCAATTATTGGTAATCGTTCTTTTGGCGAAGACCGAGATAATGTGGTTCGAAAAGGGATCGCATTTACCCGGGGTTTAGAAAGAGCCGGAGTACTTTCAAGTGGTAAACATTTTCCGGGACATGGCGATACGGCCACCGACTCACACCATGACTTACCCATCTTAAATTTTAGTAAACAACGACTTGACAGCATTGAAATGTATCCTTATTCTAAACTTTTTGATGCAGGGTTAAGTAGCGTCATGATAGGTCATTTAGAGGTGCCCGCATTAGAACTGCAAGAAAAGATGCCAGCATCATTATCAGAGCAGATAGTTACGGGTATTTTAAAAGAACAACTTGGTTTTAAAGGTTTGATTTTTACCGATGCTCTTAATATGAAAGGTGTTACGGAAGGAAAAGATGTTGGTCAAGTTGAATTAGAGGCTTTCATGGCTGGCAATGACATGTTACTCATGCCACAAGATGTACCTGCAGCTGTGCAAAAAATCAAAGAAGCTATTGCATCAGGAAAAATATCTGAAGCACGTCTGGCAAAATCGGTAAAGAAAATTTTAAAGGCAAAGTATAAGGCAGGATTACATAAATATCATTCTATTTCAACCTATAAGCTTCATGAAGATTTAAATACACTCAAAGATGATTTATTATATGAAGAGGCGATGGAGAACGCCATTACGGTGGTTAAGAATGAAAATAATAGCGTAGGACTTAGCAGTTTAGAAAATATCAAAATTGCCTATGTAAAATTAGGTGAGGATGATAATAAAGCTTTTGTTCAAGAACTTAAGAAATATGCACAGGTTGATGATTTACATGCGAAAGACCTTTTATCACTAAAATGGAAACTAGAAGGTTATAATATTGTGATTATAGGGGTTCATAAGAGTAATAAAAACCCATGGGCAAGTTTTGAATTGTCAAAAAAAGACAAAATATGGTTGCAAGAAATCACGAAATTTAGAGGTTCTAATGTGATTTTATCTGTTTTTGCAAAACCTTATGTATTGTCTAAAATAGAAGGATTAGATAATGTAGAAGGTATTGTTATGGGGTACCAAAATAGTGAAATCGCCCAGCAGAAAGCGGCCCAAGTTATATTTGGTGCCTTACCAGCGAAAGGAAAATTACCAGTTACTGCACACGAAAGTTTTCCGGTTAATACAGGTATAAATACACCATTTTTAAACAGGCTGTCATACACGCAACCGGAACGGGTTGGCATGAGTTCGAAAAAATTAAAGGAAGTAGATCGTTTGGTTCAAAAAGGATTAGATTCAATGATGTTTCCGGGTGCACAAGTGTTAATTGCTAGAAAAGGTAAGGTTATTTATAATAAAGGTTTTGGCAACCCTACCTACGAATCTGATGAAAAAGTGACTCCTGAACACATTTATGATTTGGCCTCAGTAACCAAAATACTAGGTACGTTACCGTTGGTTATGAAAATGGAAGAAGAAGGACATATTAATCTTAATAATACTTTTGAAGAATTAATACCTGAGTATACCAATACCCCGATTAAAAATGTAACGGTTTTAAAAGCCTTATCACACTATGGTCGATTACCAGCTTGGATAGCATTTTATGTTGATACCCTTGATGAAGAGCGAAAACCTTCTTCAGAATTTTACAGAACACAACCACAACCAGGTTTTTCTACCCGAGTAACTGATAATTTATATTTAGCAGATGTTTATACTGACTCAATTTATAACAGAATAGGTAGGCAAGATTTGAAATCAAACCGATACCGTTACAGTGATGTGGGGTATTATGTCTTGAAGAAATACATTGAGAAGTTTAGAAATAGGGGTTTAGACGAGCTTACCAATGAATGGTTGTATAAACCAATAGGGGCAAGCACCATGGGATATAATCCTTTGAAAACACATGCTGTTAATCAAATTATTCCGTCCGAAGAAGATAATTATTTTAGGTTCACAACTTTACAAGGTGATGTTCATGATATGGGTGCAGCTATGCAAGGGGGAGTAGGAGGTCACGCCGGACTCTTTAGTAATGCCAATGATGTGGCAAAAATTATGCAAATGTACCTACAAAATGGTAATTACGGAGGTGTTCAGTATTTAGAGGGTAGAACAATTAAAAAATTCAATAACTGTTATTTCTGCGATAAAAATGTTAGAAGAGGTGTTGGTTTTGATAAGCCGCAGTTAAAAGATAAAGGTCCGACTTGTGGTTGTGTTTCGCGAAAGAGTTTTGGTCATAGCGGGTTTACGGGTACCTATACATGGGCAGACCCAGAAAAAGAAATTGTTTACGTTTTCTTATCGAATAGAACCTATCCTTCGGCACGAAATACGTTACTTGTGAAATCAGGTCTGCGTACGCGAATTCAGCGCGCTATATATAATGCAATTACAGATTAAAGATTCAAAAATTATCGTAATTAAATCCTTTTAAAATCGACATACTATAAGATTTAAGTATCTTTAATATTATGAAGATAGCAATAGTTTGTTACCCAACATTTGGGGGTAGTGGGGTGGTAGCCACAGAGTTGGGCATTGCCCTGGCGGGTCGTGGTCATGAAGTACATTTTATCACGTATAAACAACCTGTACGATTAGAATTGTTGAATAACAATATATACTTTCATGAGGTAAATGTACCTGAATATGCGCTCTTCAAATATCAACCTTATGAGCTGGCGTTATCAAGTAAACTAGTTGATACAGTAAAACTGCACGGTATCGAGTTATTACATGTTCATTATGCAATTCCGCATGCTTACGCCGGGTACATGGCAAAAAAAATGTTAGCTGAGGAAGGCATTTATATTCCGATGATTACTACGCTACATGGTACTGATATAACCTTAGTGGGCAAACATCCTTTTTATAAACCAGCGGTTACTTTTAGTATTAATAATTCTGATGTGGTTACCTCAGTGTCAGCAAATTTAAGAGATCGAACTATGGAGTTTTTTGATGTGCAAAAAGAAATTCAAGTAATTCCGAATTTTATTGACAAGCGTAAATATGAGAATTCGTTTACTGATTGTAAACGTACGCTGTTGGCTGATGAAAATGAAAGAATCATAACTCATATTAGTAATTTTAGAAAGGTTAAACGCATACCTGATATTATTCATATATTTAAAAACGTTCAAGAAATTATTCCAGCCAAGCTTTTGATGGTGGGCGAAGGGCCCGAAAAAGAAGGAGCAGAAAAACTTTGTGAAGAATTAGGTATAAGTGAAAAGGTTATTTTCTTGGGTAATAGTAATGAGATTGATAAAATTCTGTGTTTTAGTGACTTGTTTTTGCTTCCTTCAGAGAGTGAGAGTTTTGGTCTTGCAGCCTTAGAGGCAATGATTAATAAAGTACCTGTAATATCAAGTAATGCAGGAGGTATTCCTGAGGTAAACGACCATGGAATTACAGGATTTTTAAGTGATGTAGGTAATATTGAAGAGATGTCAGCAAATGCCATTAAGATTTTGAGTGACGATGCTGTATTAGATAAATTCAAGAAAAATGCTGTTAAATCGGCTAAAAAATTTGATATTTTAAACATCTTACCCTTGTATGAAGAGGTGTATAAAAATGCCTTTAAAAGCGTTTAAAGAATAAAAGCAAAGAATGAGAATTGCGATACTAAGTGTTTTGTTATTATGTTTGGGCTGTAAAGCTCAAAATGAGGCGGTAGCCATAAAAAAAGACATGCAAGCAGATCAAGACGTATTAAAGCCATTGTTGCAAGATGATAATAGTGGCGTTGAGCATCAAGAAACTCTGATTCTAAAAGATGCTAAAAGTTTAAAATCTTTTTTCAGTCAAATTAATAAAACAAGAAAGCCAGGTATTGCCGTACCCGATATTGATTTTTCAAAAGAATTGGTTGTCGTTTACTGTAGTGGTATTCGAAATGATGGCGCAAAGCCATTCTTAAAAAAGAGTCGTGAAAATGAAACAGAACTGGTTTTTGAGGCACTTCACAGTATGCCAGAAAAAAAAGTATCCTACATTAGTTCTCCATTCACCCTGTATATAATGCCACTTACCGAAAAGGCTATTCTTTTTGAGACAGATGAAAAATAATTTTTTTTGTTTTAGTACAGTCTAACTAATTTATGTGCCTTTTATAGAATTTTATAAAATCTCACATTATACGGTTTTAATTTTGTGATAAGTATTAGTCCCAAATTTTACTTGTTATGAAAGATTTAAGCACCTATTTGGTGGTATTGTTGTGTTTGAGTGTGAGTACACTTTGGGCTCAAAATGAAATACCACGAATTACTTCAAAAGACAGTATTGTTAAAAGTTCATGGAATCTAGGTCTAGGCTATAATATAGTTGATGATTCAGGGGATGCTTTTGGTAACTTGTTCAATATACAAGAACAATGGAATACAACGGCGCTACCAAACCGTATCGCTGTAGGACGATATTTTAAAAACGGTATTGGTCTTGAGGCAATTGGCGGATACAATAAGTATCAAATTGGAAAAAGAATTGAGGGTAGAATTAATACCGAACAAATAGATTATTTTTCAATTGATACGCGCGTTTCTTATGATTTAAATAGAATATTTGGCGGTACAAGCTGGTTTGACCCCTTTATAGGAGCTGGTTTTGGTTACACTGATGCGAATAACACAGGTACAACCACCTATAATGCCGTTGTAGGTTTTAGAATATGGATTACAGATCAATGGGGAATTGATCTAAATTCTTCAGGTAAATGGCGTACAGCTGATTCAGGTACAAATCATATTCAACATGCCGCTGGTGTCGTATATCAATTTGGAATAGAAAAAGGACTTTCGAGGCGAGGTCTTGAAAAGTTAGCTACGATAAAAGGCATCGAAAGTGAGCGACAACGTTTGGCTGATTCTACAGCAATGGCAGAAAGAAAGGCCGAAGAATCTGCTGCACTAGCAAAAAGGTTGGCTAAAGAAAAAGAAGCAATACGTTTGGCTCAAGAAGCGCAAGCTAAAACAGATGCTGAAAACAAAATCAAAACTGATTTAGAAAATAAAATAAAGAATGTAGGCTATGCGAATTTTGATTTGAATTCATCTTATCTAAATTCAGAGTCTCATGCCGTATTAGATAAACTAGTAAAAGTGTTGACTGAACATACCGGACTGCACTTAGAAGTATCTTCGCATACTGATTCAAGAGGAAAATCAAGTTATAATAAATGGTTGTCAGATAGACGTGTAAAACGCACCATAGATTATCTCATTGCCAAGGGTATTGATGAAACACGCTTAAAATCTGCATCTTTCGGAGAAGAAAATTTATTAAATGAGTGTGATGATAACACCTATTGTCCTGAAGAAAAACATCGCATTAATAGACGATCTGAATTTAAAATAATTAAGTTTAATTAGTAATCGGTTTCTTGAATATAAGATAACTAGTTCTATTTCAAAGTATGTTTATCTCCTTGATAGTTGAAATATATTCATGGGGTTGAAATCTATTTTCATGATATTTAAAGGCATTCGAGTGAATGTTTAAACCATTATCAATTAAACAAACAGTTTGCCAACCCATTTCTATTGGGCTAATGAAGTCTTTTTTAAGGTTGTCGCCAATATAATAATAAGCAGTGCAATTAAGCTCGGCTTCAATGGCCAAATAATTTGCTTTATTAGGTTTCTCAGAGCCTATTTCTTCAGAAATGACACAGTGGTCAAAATAAGATGTGATTCCCAATGCTTCTATTTTATTTCTTTGAGTAGTGCTTCTGCCATCTGTTAGCAACCCAATTTTACCTTCTTTTTTTTTAATTTTTTCTAGTAATGAAACGACGCCTTCAAAAGGTTTTAATTGCGGATTATGATTGCGGTATTGTTGTAATAACTGTTCTTTAGAAACGCCGTATTTATTCAGGATGTACTCAAATACATCTGTTTTATTACGATAGCGAGAAAATAAATCAGCAAAAAGAGCTTGCCAAGCAGTAGGTTCTAATTTTTTAGAAATTTCGGCATAGGCTGATCTCAGAAAATCAACTTCATTATAAAGTGTATCATCAAGATCAAAAACAAGAGCGGTGTGTGCATCAACCTTTATATCCATGAACTAGAATTTCATCGTCATATCGAATCATGAGTAATTCATCTTCCCAAACGTCAAAGCTTTCAGGTATAGTTTTGTCCAATAAATATTCTTGAATAATCCATTTCGGAAAGTTAGCACCAGCTAGATAGGATAGTGGGTAACCACCACCAAAACGAGGATTAATTTCTATCGCGTAAATATCTTTTGAATTCTCTTTGTTCATGAAAAACTGAAGCGTCAAGCAGCCCACAGCGCCATCAATTTTACCCAAACGTTTTGTAATATATGTAACAAGAGCATTATTAGAAGTTAGTGCCTTGTATACCTCACCATCTCTCACTTCTAAACGTTTTCTGGGTACTACGGTTTTCAGCGAATTATCTCGACCATAGTATAAATCACAGGTGTATTCATCATAGGTGTCATGATCTAGATATTCTAGAAACATAAATTTCTCATTTTCAAAATGATAGTCAGTTAAATCTTCTTTTGATTTAATTACAAAAGTGTCTACACTTCTGCTACCGTCATAAGGCTTAATGAAAAGTGGTAACGTAAAGTCTTCTTTGCTGTATTCTTTTGCAACTTTAATTTTTCTTTCACTAAAAAAGGAATGTGTTTTTCTTTTGTCTCGGCAATTCTTAATCAGATTAACTGAAGAGACTAAAACGGTAATACCATACTCAGCTAGTAGGCCTTTGTTTTCGGCAAGCAGTTCTAATTCGGTATCTATAGTAGGTATGATAAGCGTAATTTCTCTTGCTTTGCATGATTTTACTAAAGTAGCGAGGTAATTGGCATGGTCAACTCTAGGAACGCCAAAAAAATCATCAGCTACATGACAGGCGGCAGAGAGTTCAGGTTCTGAGTCAGCGGCGTATACCTTTGACTTTTTGGAGGCATTTTGTAATTCTTTTTGAAAGGCTCGTACTAGAGAAACTCTTCTACCAGCCGAAGAAATCAAAATGTTCATAAAAAATTTTAATTTTTAATGGTTATTAGTTTGCACTTTTTACTGGTGGGGGAACATTTTTATTTCATTTTTAATTGTTCAGAAAACCTCTTTTGATTAAAAGAACTCATAAAGATATCAAATCTAAATAATTCTATGTAAACAAAGGTTTATTTCTTTAGAGAATAAGCCCGTATTATGAATTATTTAGAAATTTTAGAGCGATTAGGCTAACAATTCATGTATAAGTGGAAGATTTCATTTAATAGTATCATGGTATAAATGAAAATAATCTTCTGAGTATAAAATAGATTTTTTCATTGTTTAGGAGTGGAACTAAGATTTTATAACTCACATTATTATAATCTTCGCCTAAAAAATTACGAACAGGATAACTATTCATGTTTTTGAATTCAGCGATAGTTTTCTTTAATTCTTTTTTAGGTAAACCATATCGTAAACTTTTGACCAGCATAAAAAATACAAAAGAATTTTTTCGGGTTTCAATGCGTTGTATGCACCGTTCTAATTCTGGTTTAACATTTTTACTTCTCAATTGTTTTAACTGCGCTTCAAATTCAAATACATTTTTTACATAATCACCAACCAATCGCTTTACATGATTAATATTTTTCCTTCTCATGATAGAATTGGGGCGCATGTAATATCTATAAAAGTCTAGTGGTAACCATCCAAACTTTTTGGCAGCGACTATTAACTTTGCTGTAAAATTCGCATCTTCAACTAGTCTTCCTTCTGGAAAAACCAATTTCGATTCTTTTAAAAATTCAAGTCGAATTACATACCACCATGCATTGTTTAAATAGTTGTTATTGGCAATGTAAGTTATGCCATCACTTACTATCGCATCTTTTACATTTAATTCAGAACAGTTTTTTGAAGCTGATATGTCAAGGGCTGCCGTTTCAATGATTTCAAGCCCAAGCATGTCTAAATCATGTGTTTCTAGGGTGTTTATTACTAGTTTTAAGGTGTTTGTAGCGATGTAATCATCTGAATCAATAAAGTAAATGTATTTTCCTTTTGCCGCCAAAATACCAGCGTTTCTGGCAGCACTTAGACCTGCGTTTTCTTGATGAATAACACGAATATTACCGTAAGTTTTGCTGTAAAGTTCTGCCAGTCTTGCGCTTTCATCTGTTGAGCCGTCATTGATAATAATGATTTCATAGGTGTCAAAGGAAATATTTTGCTTGACTAAGCTCTCAAGACAATTAGCGATGTATTTTTCCACGTTATAGGTGGGTACAACAATACTTAAAAACATATTTTCAGTTTTAATCGAATGGCATATTTGGAGGAAAATATATGCTTCCTTTTTAATTTTAGAAAAATGAAATTATTATGATAAACGATAGATTCCAAATTCATTGATGATTTTGGAACTTAAGTTTTTAACGCGATATCTTTTTAATTTTCTAACAATACTTTTGATAGTTTCGATGCTCAACCATTTTCTAGAATTCAAACTTTTCATTTGATTACCAGACATATAATGATTTTCTCCGTTCGCCATACTGTAAATCGCTCCTGGAAAGGGTAGTGGCTCCAATACAGCACCATCGTCAAAACTGGTAGTTTGATGCACATATAACAAGTGAGGTGCTTGTTGAAAAATATGCTTCATATAGTTTGGTTTAACAATAATACAGGTGCCACAAAGGGTGTTGAAATTATCTCTATTTAAGGTAATTATTTTGTCGCCCTCTCTATAAAAATATCCTTTGTTGATGTACCAACCCACCTTGTTTTTATTTTTGTTGGCTTCAATGTGCGCTACTACTTTATTAGAAATACAATCATCAGCATCTACCACCATATAGTAGTCTGAATTATACTTTTCGGCATGGGTAACTCCTGCTAATATTTTATTGCTCTTATCTTCTTCTTTTAAACCATCATGTTTTTCTTTTGGTGCAGTTTTTAAGGCGGGCACCTCAAAATCAACATAAATGTATTCAACTTTAGGATGTTCAAAGTCGGTTATCGGTTTTTCATGGCAAACTACCACAACTTTGAAATCTTGTGAGGTTTGATTTGTTACTGACTTTAAAGTTCTTTCAAACAACTTAGAAAAGTCTGCCCACGAACCTGAAACTTTTTCACTTTTAACCGGAATTATAAATGTAACCATGAGTTATTATTTGATTCACTGCCTAACACAGTTATTTTGATTGATTTATGTATTGCTACCTTTAAACACTTCCATAGTAACATGGGTGTCTGAGGATATATCAGCACCTTTAAATATCTTTAAAATTGTTAGAAAAAATATTTTTACATCAAGTATAAAAGAACAGTTTCTGACATACCAAACGTCATATTCAAATTTCTTTTCCCAAGAAATAGCATTGCGCCCATTGACCTGTGCCCAACCCGTAATACCTGGTTTTACCTGATGCCTTTTACCCTGCTCCTCTGAATATAAAGGCAAATAAGACACTAACAATGGTCGGGGTCCAATGAGACTCATATCACCTTTTAATACATTTAATAGTTGTGGTAATTCATCTAAAGATGTCTTTCTGACCAGTTTTCCAAATGAAGTTAAGCGTTCAGCATCGGGTAATAATTCTCCTTTTTCATCTTTCTTGTCGTTCATTGATTTGAACTTTATAATCTTAAATATTTTTTCATTTTTACCAGGTCTTTTTTGCGTAAAAAATGGCTTGCCTTTGTTTGAGAAACTCAAAATAATATAGGTCAAAAGAAATAGAGGACTCGCTAACAAAAGAACTAGCATAGCGAAAACAATATCAAATATTCGTTTAAAAAATGTACTATACATTTAATAGAATTTAAAAACTTTTTTAATCAATTTCACTTTGAAAGTTGATTCATTACGGTTTGATATGCTTTATTACTTGATAATTCATCTTGCATATAAGCGAAACCGTTTTCTCCCATTTCTTTTCGTAACCCCTTATTTTCATATAATGCAATTAACTTGGCCTTTAGATCTTTAGTATTACCTGCTTGCGCATAAAAACCAGTATTTTGACTTTCAAGAATTCTACCAAAATCAGTATTATGATCAATTGATGCCAGAATTGGGGTTTTGGTATTGTAATAGGATAACGCTTTTGATGGTATATTTGGGATGGTAAATTTTTCGCTTAGAGAAATTAAACCCACATCAGCCATTTGTACCCATTTCATATACTTTGTTTGCTGTAAACTATCATTAACTCTTAGGTTTTTTAATGATTTAGATTGAACTAATTTATCAAGATTTGCCCGTTCACTTCCATTACCAAAAATTAAGAACATAAAATCTTCTCTATCGATACAAGCCTCGGCCAAGCTTACGATATTATCTAATTTTTGAGGTAAACCTATATTGCCACCAAAAATGATAACAAACTTTTCAGTTAAGCCCTCTTTTTTGCGTAAAGCGTTAATTTCTTCTTCTGGATACAAATCTATTAAATCAGACCAGTTGGGTAGTAGGTGTAATTTTTTAACAGCTACTTCAGGACTATGTTCAATTATAAATTCTATATTTCCAGCTGACATGCACCCTATATAATCACTTGAGGCGTACAATTTTTTTTCTTTTCTTTTAAAAAAATGATAAACGGGGCTCATTTTGCTCATTAAGCCTAAATCAACCGCATTCTGCGGAAAAATATCTCTTAATATTAAATAGGTTTTTGCTTTAGTTCTTTTTTTTAACCAAGCCACCACTGAATGAAGACTAATGGGCGGTGTAGGCGAAAGAATTAAATCATAATCCTTATCAATATTATGTTTTTTAATGGCCTTTTTATATTGATAGGGTAATAATATGTTAGCGAGTCCTTTTTTGAGAATACCGGTACCAAAAAGAGGTAAGGTTTTAACACGCAGTACTTTGATGCCGTTTTCGACTTGCATGCCTGTAATTTTTTCATCGTAGGCCGGAGCAACCACAGTTATGTCATGGCCGTTTTCCATGAATTCCATGACCAAACCAAAATAAAGATATTTTACTTTCTCTATTTTAGGAAAAAACAGTGCTAGAAAGACAACTTTCATAAGGTCTTTTTTACTTTGACCAAACTACACGATTGATGTAATCAACATATGATAAGATAATACGTACTACTTTTTCACTGACGTTGGGCATTGAATAATCTGCCACTTGTCTGAAATTGCGTTCTGGGTTTCTTTTTTGCACTTCTAAAGCAGCTAAGGCCTGCAAAATACGTTCAGGATTCATACCTGTCATCATCACCGAGGCTTCTTCCATAGCTTCTGGTCTTTCATGCGCCTCTCGAATGTTTACCGCTCTAAAATTTAAAATTGATGATTCTTCTGAAATGGTGCCGCTATCTGATAATACTGCAAAAGAATTAAATTGTAACGCATTATAATCAGTAAAGCCTAAAGGTTTTAAGAATTGAATGTTTTTATGCGTTTTCATTTTCTTTGCATTTAACATATTTCGAGTTCTCGGGTGGGTTGAAACAATAACCGGAAAATCATATTTTTCTGCAATTTGATTCAAAGAAGTAATTAAACCTTCAAAGTTCTTTTCACTACTAATATTTTCTTCACGGTGTGATGAAACAACAAAATACTTCTCTTTTTCAAGCTTTAATTTTTTGAGAACTTCAGATTTTTCAATTTTCGGAATAAATTGTTGTAGCACCTCAAACATGGGGCTACCTGTCTTAATGATGCGATCCGCTGGCAATCCTTCTCTTAATAGATATTCTCTTGCAATATCACTGTATGTTAGGTTAATATCAGCAACGTGATCAACAATTTTACGATTGGTTTCCTCGGGTACACGTTGATCAAAACAACGGTTACCTGCCTCCATATGAAACACTGGTATTTTTCTTTTCTTAGCAGGTATGGCGCACAAACAAGAGTTGGTATCACCCAAAACTAAAAAGGCATCCGGATTAATTTTTTCTAAAAGGGGGTCAATGGTAATTAAGATATTACCCACTGTCTCGGTAGCATTTTTACCTGCGGCATTTAAAAAATGATCAGGTTTACGAATACCTAAATCTTCAAAAAAGATTTCATTCAGTTCGTAATCATAATTTTGACCTGTGTGAACTAATGTGTGTTCAATAGCTTGATTTGCATCGAGCGCATTTAATACACATGCTAATCTTATAATTTCAGGTCTGGTGCCTACTACGGTAAGTACTTTAAGTCTTTTCAAAAGAGTTGTTTAAATTGGTTACTTATTTAACTTATATTTTCAAAAAATAGTATTTTAACTAGTATCTAGTTTAGCAGTCCGATGTTCAATTTTCATCTTCAATTCTACGCTCTCGAATCAAATTTAGTACTTAGTAATTCGCACCTCAATTAAACGTCTTCAAAATAGGTGTCGGCATCTTCGGGGTTATATGGTTCGTTAATCCAAAATAAGGTAATTAACTCATCATCGCCTACATTTTTAATATTATGGGTATACCAAATAGGCATATCAACATAAGCTGGTTCATTGCCATCAAGAAAATAATCGATGACTTCATCAGTACCAATTTTACGTAATTGTATTCTTGCTTTCCCACTAATTACTGCAAAGCGTTCTGCTTTTCGCGTGTGAAAATGATTACCTCGCGTTATACCCGGAACGGTTGTTGAAAATGAAAACTGCCCGCTAGTTTGCGTTCTAGCTATTTCAACAAAACTTCCTCTAGGATCGGTATGTTTTGTAAATTTTACTGGATAATGTTTTTGAGGCACATAACATCTAAAAGTGTTGAACAAGGCCTTTTCAAAAGGATCTTCCAAACTTGGAAAAATTCCATTGCCCATATAGTCCGCTTTAAAACTGTTAAGCAGGGCTAGTATTCTTGAAACCTTCTGCTTGCTTGTCGGTTCAATATTTAGTTCAAAACTATGTGACCCTAATTTTACAGCTTGATTGTTGTTTTTAATTGATGCGATAAAAACTTGTACTAATTCATTAATATAAATCAGCCCAACCTCGCCGTCATTTAATATGGTGGGCTCCTCGTTATTTGCTACCTTATGACAAAAAGTTGCTACTACTGAATTATAATTGGGTTTGCCAAACGGACCGAAAACATTAGGAACCGTAAGTGAAGTAAATTTAGCTTCATGAGAATCAGCCCAAGCTTTAAATTTTTCTTTGCCCTCTTTTTTTGATTTTCCGTAAAGATTATCTCGATTTTCTTGAGACGACGAAGAAAATATAATATGGGGTTTTGATTGCGTATTTACACATGCAGCAATGAGTGTGTCAACCAAATTCAAATTAGTTTGGTAGATAACGTTTTCATCTTCATGACGATTCATAGCCGCCAAATGCACAATTGTATCGCATTGCGAAACAAAATTTTCTAAGGCAGCTACATTTTCAAAAAATGAACGTTCAAAAGGGATTAATTCAACACCTTCATCAAGTGACAAAGTGGTGTACAAATGATACCCCATAAAACCTGCCTGACCTGTAATTCCAATTTTCATGAATAGTACTTTTATTGAAATTTCCTAAAAGAAGAAAATCTCTTTTATTTTAAATTAGTTGGTTTACAACAAGGAATTTCATTAGCCACCGCCTCTAAGATCATAGGCAATCATTTTCCAACAGTTGATGATAAATTGCTAAATGTATTACAGTTAAATCGATCGAAAGACACGTC
>CAZKQM010000036.1:0-28462 GCA_964554895.1 uncultured Maribacter sp.
ACAAATTAGTGGTAACCAATTGTAAATGATCTTCATTATCTATTAATTCTCCACCCGTAGCGACTTGACTACCCGGTTCGCTTGGGTCATAATTATTGGTGGCATTACCACCACCTTCATTAGGAGGAAAACCACCCCAACCAACATTAGCCCCATTATCAGTAACATACAAGGCATTATTTTCAGTAACCACGATGTCATATGCATTTCGATAACCAGGAGAAAAAATTTGAACGGGACCTCCTTGAACAATAATCGCCTGATTTAAACCGTCATTTCCTCCAAAGGGATCATTCACATCAATACCGTCATAACCAGGAGTATCTGGATCAGAAATACCATTCACATTAGTTCTTGAGGGATCATCAAGAGTGGGTAGGTCATAAATATAATCTCTATTACCATCATTTAAAAGAGGCAAGGCATTGAGCGCATCTAAATCAATTGATAAGACTGCACCTGAAAGTGCATACTCACAGGTAAACACAAAATTCGTTGAAGGAGCACCAGCATTGGTAAAGCCACCAGAGGCAACTAAAAGATAATTCGTGCCGTTAATATTGGTAAATTCTAAACCATTGGTTGCATGATTCTCCTCTGAGCGAGGAAGACCTCGAACCAAATCAACAACATCCCAAGAAGTACCATTAAAGGTCATACGGGTAATAACACCTGAATTGGTATCTAAACCAATATCGCCAGCACCACCACCTGAACCAGCGCCAATTCTAACATCACTTGAAGAAACATAAATGACAGGATTTGTGGCGGTTCCTGCTACTGTTAGACCGGTAACCTGTCGATTAGACCCAGAACTAAATGCACCATCATCATTATGATTAAACATAGTTCTAATACCTTCAAGAGATTCAACAGAAATTACGTTATAATCAGTGGCAGTATTTCGTTCAATTGTATAAATTTTAATCGCACCTGTTGGATATTCAGAAACGTATAAGCGACCATCAGGACCAAACATTAATGAAGTAGCACCAAAAGTAAGATCGTTTCCATTTAAATTGAGCTCACTTTGAGAGAAAGTTTGAGCCACCATTTCGGACAATCCAAGGCTAAGTAAACAAAGGAGTAAAAAACCCTTTTTTATTACTGTCAAAACCAATTTTATCATTTTCTAATTCGTTAGAGCAATTTAATTTTCCAATAAGAACTATTAAAAAATCATTCAAAGATAAAATAATAACAACTAAAGCTAGAGCAACCCTAATGGTTTTCGTCTAAAATTAAGGGTTTATCGGTATATGACGAGATAAATCGATAAGCACTAAACTTAACGATATTTCTGCACGTTGAAATACAATTTAACTTAAACAACATAGATGAAAAGAGTACAAAAACGAATTAGAATTTCCACCATTTCTTTTGGCTTTTACCATAGCCATAGCCATATTTTCCTCCATAACCAAGGTTAGCGCTTTTGACATCATTGACCACAAAACAAAGTCCCTTAATTTTACCCTCTTCCTTTAATTTAAGTGGATAACCTACGGCGTTTGTTTCAGTAATTCCAGCACGGGTTACATATATTAAATGATTAGCATGCTCACTAATTAAAAGTGTATCAGTGACAACCATTAATGGGGCAGTATCAACTACTACATAATCATAATTTTCAGAAGCTTCGTCAATCAATTCTTTTATTCGCTTACTCATTAATAGTTCAGCCGGATTAGGTGGTATTCTACCTGAATACACCACATCAACGGTATTTTCATACACCAACATAGGGTTGATGATATCTCTAGAGGTTAGCGTATCATCATGTAAAAATTCAGTTAAACCAGCATCTTTATTTCTACTTGGTTTTTTCATTTTATCCACATTACTCCCTGAAAAAAAGGTGTAAATTTTAGGATTTCGAATATCAGCACCAATCAATAAAACTTTTTTATTGGTGCTAGCTAAAATCATGGTTAAGTTCGATGAAATAAAGGTTTTGCCTTCACCCGAAACACTTGAGGTTACAAAAATTACATTGTTTTTACCTTCATTTGGTTTTTTTGAATTAATCAAGTAATCGAGATTTGTTCGTATTATTCTAAGTGATTCTGCGAGAACGGAGCGATCTTCACTAACAATTAGTTTTTCCTCTTTACGAGACAATTTTGGAATTTCGCCTAATATGGGAGTGTTTGTTGTGAATTTTTCAAGGCTATTCATATTATGCACCTTATTATCCAATAAGTCATTGGCATAAATCACTGCAAATGGCACCAATAAACCTAAGATTAAAGAAGCCAAGTAAACTAAATTTTTTTTAGGTGAAACAGGCAGTCTACTTACTGCATAAGCGTTATCAATTGTCTTAGATTTCGGAGCTTGAGATGCTACTGCAATTTGCGATTCTTCTCTTTTCGTTAGTAAATACAAATACAATTCCTCTGTAGTCTGCTGTTTACGCGTTATATCACGTAATTGTCTTTCCTTAGCTGGAGATGCATAAATTTTCGAATTAAATCGTGCCTGTTGCCCACTCAATGAATTAACAGTCGTACTCAAATTATCAACGCGACTCTTAAAACTAGTTTTTAAAGTTTGCTTGAGACTCGTTAATCGCTGATTCATTTCTAGAATAATAGGATTTTGTTCTCCTGAACTTTTTAATAGTCTGTTTCGTTCTAATACTAATTGGTTATACTGAGCAATGGTGCTGGTTGTTGCTGGATCACCAATATTTGCGGGAAGTACATCAAATGATTTTTGTCTTTCCACAATATCAGCCATTTGAGCCGCCATGTTCAATTCATTATTAGCAGCCTCCAATTGTTGTCGATTACCAATACTAGCATTCAAATTAATACTGGTCTCTGCCCCTATATCTGTTACATTATTTGAGGTTTTAAAATCTTGAGCAGATTGGTCAACACCTGATAAATTTGATGAAATTTCAATTATGCGCTCATTAATAAACTTTGATGTTCGATCTGCAATTTTTTGCTTGTCTTCAATGGCATTTTTGTTATAAACACGAATTAATTCTCCTACTACATCAATAGCCTTTTGACGTATTGGATCTTGCAATTCAATATCTAAAATGTTTGATTTTTCATCCTTATTACTTATAAATGTTCTGGTTCGGTAACTTAATCCTACCAAATCTAGAGGACGAACCGAAATTTTCAACTTCTTATCCTTATACCTATCTAACTCGGACAAATTTGGAGTAATAACCACGTCTCCAATAGGTGTTTTAATATTCTTACCGAACGCGTAAATTTTGCCAGGTTCATCTTCAACTTTATTATATCCGAAAGTCGCCTTAGAAGACAAGGTAATGTAGAAGTCAAAATTCGCGTTATTGATGGTTGAATCTGCGGCAATATAATTCACATTAACTGGCGGGTTTTGATACAACTCGGTATTTTTTACATTACCTAAAACTTCAATAGTGGTATTAAGTTTTAGGTTTTTTACAACCTCAATGAAATTAGATCTTGAACCAAGAAGCTCAATTTCATCTATCACCTTATTTTTTGCTCCACCAAACACACTTAAGTCTTGAAAAAGCTCAGCTCCTGCACCTTTTTCATCTTCCATTATCTTTATTTTCGCAGTTGCAGCGTATTGCGGCATAGCATAGCGTAGATAAACATAGCCTAACAATAAGGCGAACAATGCTGATAAAACAAACCATTTCCAATGTTTCGTATAGGTTGCTAAAATCTCCTTTAAATCAACTCCTTCGTTTGTATGTTCCTGATTTAGATTCATTAAAAATTTAGTTATTTTTCGCTTACCACTATCTGTTTGTTAACAAAATTACTGTTGCTGTAATTAAAGTAGATGCTATAGATATGGCTATAGTTGCTCGATTATCTAAACTTGATGCAGAAATCGCGGACCTATTAGGCTCTACAATAACTTGATCATTCTGTGTTAAATAATAAACGGGCGAATTCAAAGCATCTTTTGATGTTAGATCAATTCTTCTTACCACTTTGGTGCCATCAAAATCACGAATAACCATCACATTATTACGAACGCCTTTAACCGTTAAATCTCCAGCAAAACCTAGTGCTTCCATAATAGAAATTCGCTCACCATTTACAGGAAAAGTGCCAGGTCTATTTACCTCACCTAAGATAGTAACCGTAAAATTTTTTAAACGAATATTAATAATTGGATTTCTAAGATAGGGCGCCAATTTTTTTCGTAATAATTCTCTAACTTCTTCAGCTGATAAACCTGAAATTTTAACTTTTCCTATCACTGGAAAATCAATTTCCCCTTCCTTGTCAATTAAATAATCAACTTGTTCAGCGTTAGAACTAATCTCTGAGGCACCTCTAAATAGATTAAATGAAGCACTTGCTTCCGGATCTATAGTTGAAACATAAATACTGACCAAATCATCAACCTTAAATTTAGGCGTAAAGCTGTTTTTATCAACCAAAGTTTCAAAATCACCGATACCTTGAAAATAAACCACATCTTCTTTAGAGGCGCATGATGAACCAAGCAGGCTTATAATCAAAGAATAAAATAAAATATTTTTCATTTGAAGAAATGTACGTATCATAAGGGTTTGTTTTGATGCAAGATATAGTAATTTTTACGATTGAAAAATCTTCTTCACACCATTTTCATTTTCTACAGTTTGAATAACTTGCTTTGCATCTAATTCACTAAATTTTGAGTTATTTGACACATATTCGGGTACAATCTCTTTCATAAGTTTCATAGTCTTACCATCAAAAAACATATTCGATACACATAGCTCATCTATTTTGGACTTTACAAAAGCGTAATCTAGTGCTTTGACCTTTCCTATTAAAATTTTCTTGTGATAAGTGGGCAAAGTATTTTCTCCATTCGCCAACAATTCTTCATATAACTTTTCACCAGGGCGTAAACCTGTAATTTTGATATCAATATCTTCAGGGTACCGAAGCCCAGAGAGCTTAATCATATTCTTTGCTAAATCAAATATTTTAACTGATTTGCCCATATCAAAGATAAAAATCTCACCTCCTTGACCCATCACAGCAGCTTCTAATACTAATTGCGAGGCTTCAGGTATGGTCATAAAATAGCGTGTAATTTCTTTGTGTGTAACTGTTAGTGGACCACCTTTTTCAATTTGCTTTCTAAATAAGGGAATTACAGAACCATTTGACCCCAAAACATTTCCGAAACGTGTTGTAATAAATTTGGTTTTATTTTCCTGTTGCACACAGCTAATATACATCTCTGCAATGCGTTTGGTGGCACCCATTACATTGGTAGGGTTTACGGCCTTATCTGTCGAAACAAAAACAAATTTATCCACCTTATGCAGCTGTGATAAGTCAACAATGTTTTTAGTACCCGCAATATTAATTTTTATCGCTTCATAATAGTTATACTCCATTAAGGGAACATGCTTGTATGCTGCGGCATGATACACCATGGTTGGCTTGTGTTCTTGAAAAAACATATTCATGCGCTTCTTATCACGAATATCAGCTACAATCGGAATAAAATTATGAAAACCATTTTGTTTTAATTCTTGTTGTAAATCATAGAGTGCTGATTCTGCTTGATCGATAATGATTAGAGAACGGTACTCATATCGTGCAATTTGTCTTACTATTTCACTACCAATAGAACCCGCACCTCCTGTAACTAAAATCACTTGATTTTTAAGTTCTTCCTCAACCTTCGATTTTTTGATACTAATAGGTGCCCGATCTAGTAAATCTTCAATTTGAACTTGTTTAATTTGAGAAACTTGAAGTTCACCATTAATCCAACTTTCAACAGGTGGAACAATTTTTACTTGAACAGGATATTCTACAAGTCCCTCCACAATCTCTCTTAATTCATCACTGCTGACTGTATTTATGGATACAATAATTTCAGCAATATCTCTTTTGCTGATAAAAAAATCAGAGAGCACATTACGACCCAAGACCATCACACCATTAATAATCTTTCCAATTTTTTTAGGATCATCATCAATGTAAGCAACCACTTTAGAGTTACTGCTAGTTTGATTGGTCAGGGCATTATATGTCAAAATACCTGATTCGCCAGCACCATATACCAAAACATTTTTGGTTACCTTAAATTTTTTGACAACATTAAAGAAAACGGTTTTAAAAATATAACGTGAAGCGGTTAAACCAACAAAAGCAATTAAACTATGAATGATTATGATACTTAATGGAATCGTAAAATCTTCCATCATGACAAATTGCCTGTTTAAGACAACAAATAAAATAATCAAGATACTAGAAAGACAGATGGCATTGAAAATTTTATAAACGTCTCTGACCCCCGTATGTCTTACGACACCTTTATAAGATTCTGTAAACAAAAAAGAAATTGCTGCTACCACAGTAACAACAGGTAACTGCTTTAATAAATCTATGGTGTTAAATGTAAAAGATAAATTAAACCGTATAAAATAGGAAAGCACAAAAGAAAAGCAGATTATGACTACATCAATGGCTAAAACCAACCATTTGGAGGCATATCTGTGCGCATTATTTACGAGATAATTTTTAATCATTAGTTATTATTTTTCGAATGATACTCACAATTCGTGCCAAATCTTCTTCTTCTAAATTTGATCCACTAGGCAAACAAAGTCCTCGATCAAACAAATCAGCTGAAGTACCATCTAAAAACGAAAGATGTTTTTCAAAAACTGGTTGTTGATGCATCGGTTTCCATAACGGACGTGATTCAATATTTTCTTCTAACAAGGCCAACCGTATCTTTTCTCTCTTTTCATAAGATGAGGTAATCATACAAGTTAACCATCTATTTGAAGAAAACCCTACTGGTTCTGTTAAAAATTCAATTTCTCTGATTGAAGCAAAAGCTTCTTGATAATACACAAAATTTGATCTTCGTGCGGCAACACGCTCTGGCAAAACTTCCATTTGCCCTCTTCCAATTCCTGCTAAAACATTACTCATTCTATAATTGTAGCCCACATTTGAATGCAAATAATGGGGTGCCATATCTCTTGCTTGTGTTGCTAAAAAAACGGCTCGTTTTTTATAGGCTTCATTTTTCGAGACCAGAGCTCCACCACCAGAGGTGGTAATAATTTTGTTACCATTGAAAGATAAAATTCCTATATCTCCAAAACTACCACATTTTATTCCTTTGTATGTACTTCCTAAAGCTTCAGCACTATCTTCGACCACAGGAATATCAAATTCCTTAGAAATGGCAGCAATCTCATCAATTTTATAGGGCATGCCATATAAATGAACAGCTACAATTGCTTTAGGTTTTTTGCCATTTGCTAATCTTTCTTCTATTGCCTTTCTTAATAAAACGGGAGAAATATTCCACGTATCTTTTTCACTATCAATAAAAATTGGAGTAGCACCTAAATATAATATTGGATTAGCAGATGCAGAAAATGTGAAACTTTGGCATAATACTTCATCGCCATGCGAAACTCCTAAGATTTCCAGCGCTAAATGAATTGCCCCTGTACCAGAGCTTAAGGCAGCTACATGCACATTGTTATTGATGTACTTTTGAATAGCAATTTCAAACTGATCTACGTTAGGCCCCAATGGTGCCACCCAGTTTGTATCAAAAGCTTCTTTCACATAAGTTTGTTCATTGCTTCCCATATGGGGCGAGGAAAGCCAAATCTTGGACTGGTTTTGCACGAGCAAAAAATTTATTCAAGTTGGTTAATCAGTAGAATTAGTTAAAGAACATTCAAATACCTCTTTACCCTAATTCAGTTTCGATTAAAACGCAAAATAATCTTTGAAATTGCATCATGATAGAACTTAATTTATTCAACTTTTTAGTTTTCAAGACAAGTATCTAGTAATTCCTTGCTTTTAACGACAATATTAATTCTTTTGTTGAGTTATTTTATAATCTTTGCAGATTTAAAACCAGATTTTCAATGAGTAAAATTTCTAAAATTTGTTGTATTGGAGCCGGCTATGTAGGCGGACCAACAATGACTGTAATTGCAAGCCAATGTCCTGAAATTGAAGTTACTGTGGTTGATATAAACCAAGCACGTATTGATTTGTGGAATCATGATAACCTTGACATGTTACCTGTATACGAACCAGGTTTAAAAGAACTGGTCGCGAAAACAAGAGGTAAAAATCTTTTCTTTTCTACAAATGTTGATAAAGCCATTGATGAAGCCCAAATGATTTTCATCTCAGTAAATACACCAACCAAAACATATGGTAAAGGTAAAGGGCAAGCAGCGGACCTAAAATATATTGAGTTGTGTGCACGTAACATTGCTAAGGTTGCGAAGGATGATAAAATTGTAGTTGAGAAATCAACCTTACCGGTTCGAACGGCAAGTGCAATTAAATCAATTTTAGATAATACGGGTAATGGGGTTGAATTTGAAATTCTTTCAAACCCTGAGTTTTTGGCAGAAGGCACAGCTATTGATGACCTTCTTAATGCAGATCGAGTGCTCATAGGAGGTGCGGAAACTCCTTCAGGACAAAAAGCAAAAGATGCCTTGAGTTCTATTTATGCGCATTGGTTACCTGATGATAGAATTTTGCAAACTAATGTTTGGTCGTCAGAATTATCAAAATTGGTTGCTAATGCATTTTTGGCCCAACGTGTTTCTTCAATTAATTCAATTTCTGCATTGTGTGAAGTGACTGATGCGAATGTTGCTGAAGTTTCGAGAGCTATCGGATTTGATAGTAGAATAGGTCCAAAATTTTTGAATTCTTCAGTTGGATTTGGAGGTTCATGTTTTCAAAAAGACATTTTAAATTTAGTATACATCGCAAGAAGCTATGGTCTTCAAGAAGTTGCTGACTATTGGGAACAAGTCATTATAATGAATGACTATCAAAAAAGAAGATTCGCTGAAAATATCATAACTACCTTATACAATACAGTTTCTGGTAAGAAAATTGTTTTCTACGGATGGGCCTTTAAAAAAGACACCAATGATACAAGAGAATCAGCAGCTATTTATGTGGCCGATGCCCTTTTAGATGAACAAGCTGAAATTATTGTTTATGACCCTAAGGTACCAGCCGAACAAGTTTATGCTGATTTAGATTATCTAAACACAAGATCACCTGAAGAAAACAGACGCCTTTTAAAAGTGGTTAATAGCCCTATTGAAGCTTCAGAAAAAGCACATGCTATTGCCATCTTAACAGAATGGGATGAATTTAAAACAATAGATTGGAACAAAATTTATGAGCAAATGCTCAAACCCGCATTTCTTTTTGACGGTCGTCGAATTTTAGACAAAACTGAAATGGATGCTATTGGGTTTAATTTCTATAAAATTGGGCAATCATGAAAATCTTGGTAACTGGCGCTGCTGGTTTCATAGGATATCATTTATGTCAGGCACTTTTACAAAATAATCATCAAGTAATTGGCCTTGATAATATTAATGACTACTACGATATTGAGCTAAAATATAATCGCTTAAAAGAGCTTGGTGTAAAAAAGGAGGACGCTAAAAAAGATAATGTTTTATGTCAAAGTGAACTTTTTTCAGGTCAATTTTCATTTGTACGTTTGGCTTTAGAAGACCGTGAGAACTTACCAAAACTCTTTAAGCAAGAGCAATTTGATGTAGTATGTAATTTAGCGGCACAAGCGGGAGTGCGCTTTAGTCTTGAAAAACCAAATGTTTATATTGACAGTAATGTGGTTGGCTTTTTGAACCTTCTTGAATGTTGTAGAAATTATACTATTAAACATTTGGTGTATGCCAGTAGTTCAAGTGTTTACGGTTTGAACAAAGAAATTCCTTTTAAAGTTGAGCACAATGTTGATCGACCAATAAGTTTGTATGCTGCCACTAAAAAGAGTAATGAACTAATGGCTCACACCTATAGCCACCTCTTTAAAATTAGTACTACAGGATTGCGTTTTTTTACGGTTTATGGCCCCTGGGGCAGACCTGATATGGCAATGTTTTTATTTACAGATGCCATTGCAAAAAACAAACCAATTAAAGTTTTTAATAAGGGAGAAATGGAACGTGATTTCACGTACGTAAGTGATATAGTAGAGGGTGTTGTGCGTGTTTTAAATGAAAATGTTGAAAAAAGAAATTCCACAGAATTATATAAACTATATAATATTGGTAAAAACCAATCCGTTAAATTAATGGATTTTATTTCTGAAATAGAAAAAAATTTGGGTATCAAAGCACAAAAAAATATGCTACCCATTCAACCGGGTGATGTAGCGAAAACTTGGGCCAATGTAGATCGTTTAATTAGAGATTATAGTTATTCACCTCAAACAACCATACAAGATGGGGTAAAAGCCTTTATCGATTGGTATAAGTCATATTACATAATTTAACAAAAACCCCAATGAGTTTAAATCAAATTCAATTCAATTCCAATTATAAAGTCTTGGTAACAGGTGGTGCTGGCTTTATTGGATCAAATATTTGTAAATGGTTATTAAACAATGGTAATGAAGTACGTTGCTTAGATAATTTTGCTACGGGTAAAAGAGAAAATATTGCACCACTGCTCAATAGTGAAAATTTTACGCTAATAGAGGGAGATATTCGCAATCTAGAAGATTGTCAGAAAGCTTGTAATGGTATTGACTATGTTTTACATCAGGCTGCTTTAGGTTCTGTACCAAGATCAATTAATGATCCAATTACGAGTAATGCGGTTAATGTATCAGGTTTTGTAAATATGTTGATTGCAACAAGAGATAATAAGGTTAAAAGATTAGTTTACGCAGCTAGCTCTTCTACTTACGGTGATTCAAAATCAATGCCTAAGGTTGAAGAAGTAATTGGTAAACCGTTATCGCCTTATGCAATAACAAAATATGTGAATGAGTTGTATGCTGATGTTTTTGCAAAAACCTACGACTTAGAACTAATTGGCCTGCGCTATTTTAATGTCTTCGGTAGACATCAAGATCCTAATGGAGCTTATGCAGCGGTAATTCCAAAATTTGTTTTGCAATTTATCAATCATGAATCACCTGTTATTAATGGTGATGGAAGTTTTTCAAGAGATTTCACTTATATCGATAACGTCATTGAAGCCAATATCAAATCATTGATGGCTAAGAAGGAAGCAGTAAATACAGTTTATAATGTTGCCTTTGGTGAAAGAACTACCCTCAATGAATTGGTTACTCTTTTAAAGGAGTATCTTTCTAATTTTGATTCAAAAATTAAGGACATTGAAGTGAAATATGGTTCTGAAAGAGCTGGTGATGTCCCTCATTCATTGGCATCTGTTGAGAAAGCAAAGTCTTTATTGGGTTATTCACCTGAATTCAATATTGAAGCTGGTCTCAAAGAAGCAGTAGAATGGTATTGGAATAATCTAGAGAGATAATATACAGCACCTCATTTCAATAATTCTTATTGTGAATAGATTTAGAACTACTTCTTTGAATTTCGTACACTAATTTTTCTTTATCATCGTTCAATTAGAATTGACACCAATTTATTTTGAAGCGTTGAAAACTTTTTTTCGTCTTAAATAGTTTTATTGGCTTTAATGTAACGATAAACAACTAATCTTTAGAATATTAAATAATGAATGAAATTAAAATTGCGGTAATTGGTTTGGGTTATGTAGGTCTACCACTGGCTCGCCTGTTCGCAACTAAATATGCTGTTATAGGGTTTGATATCAATGCTGAAAGAATATCTGAGCTCCAACAAGGAATAGATTCAACTCTTGAAGTTAGTGAAGCACTACTAAAAGAAGTTTCAAAAGACAAACCTTCTTCAGAAATAGGTCTTTTTTGTACTGACGACTTGAATGCTTTAAATGATTGTAACTATTATGTGGTCACTGTTCCAACCCCTGTTGATAGTACAAACAGACCTGACCTCACACCCTTGTATAAATCAAGTGAAACGGTTGGTAAGGTTCTCAAAAAAGGTGATATTGTAATTTATGAATCTACAGTATACCCGGGTGTTACTGAAGAAGAATGTGTACCTGTATTAGAAAAAATAAGCAATCTTAAATTTAATGAGGACTTTTTTGTCGGCTATTCACCTGAGCGAATTAATCCGGGTGATAAAGAACATACGGTTGAAAAAATATTGAAAGTAACTGCTGGTTCTACACCAGAAATAGGAAAGTTAGTAGATAACCTTTATGCCTCAGTTATTACAGCAGGCACACATTTAGCGCCTACTATTAAAGTAGCTGAAGCTGCTAAAGTTATTGAGAACTCGCAACGTGATATCAATATTGCCTTTGTTAATGAGTTGGCCAAAATTTTTAATCTGATGGACATCGATACCCATGATGTTTTAGAGGCTGCTGGTACTAAATGGAACTTTTTACCATTTAAGCCGGGCTTAGTAGGCGGACATTGTATTGGGGTTGACCCTTATTATTTAGCTCAAAAAGCCCAAGAGTTTGGATACCACCCAGAAATCATTTTGGCCGGCAGAAGAATGAATGATGGCATGGGTAAATATGTTTCAGCTGAGGTGGTTAAACTAATGGTTCAAAAAGACATTAAAGTAAAGGGTTCAGAAATTTTAGTGCTTGGCGTTACTTTTAAAGAAAATTGTCCTGATGTTAGAAACACCAAAGCGGTTGATGTAATTAATAATTTAAAATCTTATGGTGCTGAAATCACAGTATTCGATCCGTGGGCTGAACCTGAGGAGGTCCTGCATGAATACAAGCTTAAAACAATCAAAAATCTACCTAAACAAAAATATGACGCAGTAGTTCTTACGGTTGCGCATAAAGAGTTTCTCAACTTAAATTTTGATGCATTAAGAAAAGACAATAGTATCATTTATGATGTTAAGGGCATATTAACAAGTAAAATTGATGGTAGATTGTAACTTAAACTGAAAAACTTTCAAGCAAAAAGATAAGTATCTTAAAAGAGCACCAATTGGTGCTCTTTTTTTATGCTTTAAAAGCAAATAAATCAACATAATTTATACTCCATCTTCTTTCATATTAACGTTTTTTTCATAAAATAATTAAGAATTTCTTCCATTTTAGTCAATGCATTTTGTCCTACAAATGTTGCCATTTGTCGATTTTATGACGGAAATTGAGCAGTTCATCTATAAAATCGAGCATTTCACAACATTTTCATATTTCCTCGGTTATTTAGAACAGTGGTATCAAAAATAATTTTGTTGAATTGTTTCAATCGAAATTTTGATGATATGCTAAAAAAGAAAAATTGTTGACGTAAAATTGATATTCCAAAAATCAATCATCCCAAGTTGATTTATTGAATTGAAGTTGAGCCAATGCGTCATGAAACTGAAAAAAACGCCTACTTATGACTCAAATTACCCTAAAGTGTAACAAATTGCTTGTACTCTTAACTTTCATTACTACCCTATTTAGCTGTACATCTGACAGAGATTTATTGCTAGAGACTTTACTAGAAGATCCCGAAATTGCAATTGAAAATTCTGAATCTATAAACGAAATGCCAGATGGCTTTGAATCAAGATCCTTCATTTTTACACCAACTAATGATGCTTATCTTCAAGGTACACAGTCTTACAATTTACCAATCAACCGTTTAGAAGAAGGTACGCGCAAAGCTTATTTGAAATTCGATCTTTCTCAAATTCCTGGTGCAATAACAAATGCATCTCTTGAATTTGTAGTAGATAGTGATGAGGGAAACGGTAAATTAACCTTTCACAAGGGAACAACAACCGCCTGGACCGAAGATAACCTTGATATTAACAATGCTCCTGATGCGCTAATTGTTTTAGGTTCCTTAGATAAATCATATACAATTGGAACCGTTGAAAAAGTAAACATAAAAAGTAGCGAACTCGATAATGAGATAATATCTTTCATAATCATTCATGAAAAAGGGAATGACTTAGCTTTTGCAAGCAAAGAAAGCACTACAAATACAGGTCCGAAGCTTGTTGTGACCTACAATGCACCTGTGGGATCAGATGAAATTCAACAAGAAACTACAGAAAATGAAGTTGCTTCAAATACAGGTTCATCTACTGAGACTAGCTCTAATAATGAAGAATCATCAACCTCAAACCATGGTGCAGTTGAAGGCGCGTATTTTGTAACTACTACTGGTAATGCTACTAATGATGGTTTATCAGAAGCCACCGCATGGAGTATAGATCACGCGTTTGCCTCAGCAAAAGCGGGAGATGTGGTTTATATCAAAGCTGGGTTTTATGGAAGTCACGAGTTAATTACCGACAATTCAGGTTCATCAGGTAAACCTATAAAATTTATTGGCTATCAAAACACGCCAGGTGATGTTGTTAGTGCACAAGGTTCTACATTTACCTATGGTAATCAAATAGATGCTTCTAAAATGCCCCACTTGAAAGGTTACGCACCAAATAATGCAGGGCAGGGAACTGCAATTAGAGCGAATGAATCATATATTCATATTGAAAATATTCAAATAAGTCATTATGAAATTGGTTTGTATAGTTTAGGTAACTACTCAACATACAAGAATATTATAGTTTCTCAAATGGGTGATTATAATCCAGCTCATAGTTTTCCCGAAGCGACAAGCAATAACTTTCTTAATTACAGCGGATTAGGTATTATTTTAGAAGGCACTGGATCAGAACTTTTAGATTGTTTTGTATTGAATTGTGGAGCACAGGCCATCACAATTCAAAATGCCAATAACGTTACAACCATGAACAATGAAGTTTATGGTGATGACGCCATAAACCCAACTGATTACTACTTCTTAATTGGTACAAATACCGTGAATTCAAAATTTAAAAACACTACAGTATTCAGAGATGGAGCGCTACTTCATCTTGGTCATGGCATCGTAGCAAAAGGCCAAGATGCTATTACCGGCAACGTAGTTGACGGTTTTGAAATAACCAATACCTTTCTTGAAGTGCAGTTTCCGAAAACCACGAATAATACTTTTAAAAATGGTTTGGTTATTAAACAACCAAACGTCAACAGCCAAACTCATGAAGCGGGTGGTATGCGACTGGCGAATGGTTCACGTTATAATCATTTTGAGGATATCTCATTAACCAATTGCTCTATTAAATTCAGTGATTGGAATGATGGGCTTGCTGGTGATGTGAATGATGCATCTGATTACAATACCTTTAAACGTATTGAAGTTAAAGATTCTTATTCGGCAATTGCTTTCTCGCATTTTTTGTTGACCAATGGTAGTAGTGCTGCTGACAACAATACCTTTACTGATTGTACCTTCAAAAATATAGAATATTTATTCGAAGTAGATCGCGCCAACTCAGGTACAAAATTGATAAACTGTACTATTGATGATGCACGTATTCTAGAAATTGAGCGAATGAAAGGAGGAGATACATACTCTTTAAACGCAACCTATCAAAATTGTAGTTGGAGTAACATTGGCTTTACCCGCCCTGACTAATTAGAATGTAGCAACATTTTTACAAGAAATACATAAAAGGCACTCATTATATTGGGCGCTTTTTTTGTTTTAGAAATTATTTAAAGGCATGATTTTGCAATTTTTCTTAACAAATAGTGCATTTCATCGAAAACATCTTGATAATAATCAATATACCCAAACTTATTTCTAGGTTTGCAACTTGACTTTTAATACGAAATAGTGCATTTCATCGTTATTATGTGACATTTAATCGGAAAAATCACAAAAATGAAGGTCCGACACAGAATACAAAACATTTTAAAATTCAGTATTTATTAAAGTCATAGAGATAGTTCAAACGGTTCCCTATATGAAAATAAAGTCCTCTCGAATAACTTTAAAAAGCATTTGCTTTTTCTTGAGCTTAAGTTTTTTGATTCTTGCCTGTAGTAAAGACAGTGATGTTTTAGATACGGTGCTTTTTGATGAAACTAATGAAACCATCTTCATTGAAGAAGCACCAGTGGTAGAAGAAATTTTAGAACAACGTTTCAAAAGCTTCCCACCTATTCATGATGCACATGTGCAAAGTGGTAGAGCCTTCAACCAAAATATCATGCAGCTTGAGCAAGATAGTCAAAAGGGCTACTTAATGTTTGACCTAAACCCTATTGCAGAAATAAACGGAATTATCAAAGCTGCTACTTTGCAAGTAACGATAATTGGTTCTGAAGAAGAAGGTGCCTTGAAAATTTTTCAAGGTGGTTCAAACGAATGGTCTGAATTAAGTTTAACCGAGGCTTCAGCACCAAATTTAGAAGTTGAGCTTGGTTCAATTGAAACACAATTTGTTAGTGATGAAACAGAATATATTAATCTGCAATTTGATTTAGTTAGCGCAGATTTAAACTCATTAATTCTAACCTATGAAGGACAAAATGGTATCGCATTAGCAACAAAAGAACATGTTGACAAAATTGGACCCAAATTGGTTATTACGTACGAAGTTCCTCAAGGCGCTGCAGAAATTACGTTGGAAGAAGAAAATGAATCTACCAATGAAGAAACCGAAGATGTAACTGAATCCAATGATGATGAAATAGAAGAAGAACAAACTGAAGATATAGCTGAAAATAATGCACCTACTGCTGTGGCAGAGGCTTCTCCTCTTGTGGGGATTTTGCCGCTTACTGTAAATTTTCAAGCCAACAAATCGACTGATGATAATGCTATTGCAAGCTATGCTTGGGATTTTAAAGATGGCGGCGGTTCTTCAAATATTAATCCATCAAATACATTTACTGAAGCCGGTACGTATTCGGTAAGTTTAACGGTAACTGACAGTGAAGGTCTCTCAAATACCAAAACGGTCATTATTACGGTTAACGAACCCACAAATGAACCCCCAGTGGCTATTGCTAGTTCAAATGTGACGACGGGTGAAGCGCCACTGACTATTGTTTTTTCGGGGGCTCAATCAACTGACGACAATGCAATAGTTACATATTCGTGGAATTTTTTAGACGGTAACACTAGTAATGAACCTAACCCGACGCATACATTTCAAAACCCCGGTACTTATTTGGTTGAATTAACCGTTACTGATGCCAACGGATTAACCAATACTGATATTGATACCATTATTGTCACTGAACCTATTGGTTTACCACCAGGGTATTACGTTGCTGCAGATGGCAACGCTGCTAATGATGGTTTATCGCCTTCAAGCGCTTGGACTATTGAACATGCCATGTCAATGGCAAAAGCCGGAGATGTTTTTCATGTAAAAGCAGGATATTACGGTAATAAACAATTGATAACTCAAGAAGATGGTTTAGTCGGCAACCCAATACGTTTTATTGGCTATAAAGACACGCCGGGTGATGTGGTAAGTAATCAAGGTTCAACTCATGATTATGGTGATCAATTAAGTTGGACAAAAATGCCTCTTTTTGAAGGAGTGTCGAATCAAGGTACTGCTATTAATGTTTACCATAAATATATCGAATTTGAAAACTTTCAAATTACAGGGTACCAAAGAGGTATTTTGTCAATTGATCGAGCTACTAACCTATCTTGCAAAAACATTATCATTACAGAATCAGGAAATCAGAATGGTACGGCTTATGATGGATTTGGATTTAATTTGAAAGGGAATCATGCTAAAATTGAGAACAGTTATATTTATAATGCTACTGCAGAGGCAATTAATCTGGCTGATGCTGATTATTCAGAGATAAATTATACCAAAGCCTATTCTGATAATTATACCAACCCATCAGATTACTATTTTGTTTTGACAGTTGGAACCAACAATTCTATTATTCAAAATAGTTATGCAGAAAGAGTAGGTAATTTACCACACCCGGGGCATGGTTTTGATATAAAAGATATTGGTGAATACAATACCATTAAAAACTGTGTTGCTAAAAACACAACATTTGAATTAAACTTTGCGGGCGTTCGATATAATACTATTGATGGGGGTAGGCTTATCGGTAGTGGATCTTCACTTATTAGTGAAGTATCAGTGCAAATATTAAATGGTGCCAATAATAATTTGATTAAAAACATGACCATTGAGAACTTATCAAGGGCGGTTACTTGGAAAGATAATGATGATGGTTTTGTAGGTGCTAATGGTGATAGAGATGCAACAAGTTTAGGGTATGATAATACGTTTCACAATTTAACCGTGACCAATGTTGATCGTATTTTAAATGTAGGTTTTGCAACTAATTCTGATGTTTTTGCAAGTGGTAACACCTTTACCAATTGTAATTTTACTGGTTTCAATACGGTGGCACTAGTTTACAATAAGGCATTTAATACCATCTTTCGCGATTGCGCATTTACAAATGGCAATGAACTTGTCATTGAAGTACAGGGGCAACATGCTGATGCAAGTCATTTTGAAGTTGAATGGCAAAATTGTAGTTGGTCAAATGTTAAGTTTACACCGCCTAATTAGGATTTCAGTTCACATCAAAGTTTATTTTTTTACTGTGTTTTTTGAATATTATTCTAAAAAATAAGAACAAATTATTGTTCAATTCCCACTGGTTTAGGTAATTTCGAAAAAAATTTAAGGTAAAATGATTTCGAATACTCCAATTGTGGTAGTGGCCTTTAACCGACCTCATTGCCTGAAACGAATTTTAAATTCTTTAGCCACCGCTCAGTATGACCACTTTACAGATATTCCGTTAATTATAAGTATTGACAGGCACTCTAACAATGAAGATGTAGTAGCAATTGCCAACGAATTTAACTGGGCATTTGGTACTAAAATTGTTAAATATCAAAAGGTAAATTTAGGGCTTAGAAAACACATTATTCAATGCGGTGATTATGCTATTCAATATGGCAGCGTGATTATTCTTGAAGACGATTTATACGTATCGCCTTGCTTTTACCCTTTTGCCATACAAGCACTTCAATTTAGTACTGATAAAAAATATATTGGCGGTATTTCTCTATACAATCATCAAGTAAATGCGCAAACACATCAAAATTTCAAACCTGTTGAAGACGGTTTTGATAATTGGTATTTTCAATTTGCTTCATCGTGGGGGCAAGGATGGACTAAAGAACAATGGGGAAATTTTAAACTTTGGTATCAAAACAATCAAACCCTTGAAGCCCAGCCCAGCATACCCAGAAATGTGACCTATTGGTCAGATAAATCATGGTTAAAATTCTTCATTGCCTACTTAATTCAAGCAAATAAATATTTTTTGTACCCAAAAATTGCGTTAAGCACCAATTTTAGTGAGGCGGGTACCCATAATGCTGATACCACAACAGCATTTCAAGTACATTTACAATTTACACATCAAGGAGATTATCATTTTAGCAGTCTCGAGGAATCTAAAAGTGTGTATGACGCATTTTATGAAAATGTAAAGCTGTACAAAAAATTAGGTTTTAAAAGTCTTGAAGATTGTTGTATTGATTTATATGGTTTCAAACCTTTACCTGAAAAGAAAATACATCTTTTAACCACCAAACAATTACCCTTTAAAATTGTCAATACCTATGGCTTGCGGCTCAAACCAATTGATTACAACATCATTTTTGAGACGGAAGGTAGGGATATCTATTTATACAATACTGCCATCGAAGCCAATAATAATTTTTCGAAAACCAGATACAAACTATTAGAATATAATTACAAAATAATTACCTTAAAAAATGCGTTCTTACTCTTTTATATGATAACCAAGCAAAGACTTCGCAATTTATATCGTAAAGTCTTTTAGGAATTACACCATCAACAATGAAAAATTTTATCATTGAGATTATCAAAAAAATTCCGTTTTTAAAACGCTTAGTGCTTGCCATCTTAAAAATAAGATATAGTAAAAAGTACCAGGTTAAATTTGGTAAAGGAGTTTACATCAACAATACAAGTATTTTTGAAGGTCAAAATTTCTTGTCAAATGACTGTTATTTTGTGGGATGCGAAATAGGTTTTGGTTCATATGTGGGGGCTAACTCGCATATTACAAAAACACAAATTGGCAAATATTGTTCTATCGGACCCAATGTTAGAACCATAATGGGGCAACATCCTACATCAAAATTTGTTTCAACACATCCAAGTTTTTTTTCGAAACACAGTCCAATTGGTTTATCCTATGTTCAAGAACAACTTTTTGAAGAACATCCGAAGTCATTTCATCCCATTGAAGATTATACTATCGCTATAGGTAATGACGTTTGGATTGGTGATGGTGCTGCTTTAATTGAAGGGGTTACCGTTGGTAACGGTGCTATAATTGCCGCTAATGCATTAGTTACAAAAGATGTTCCGCCCTACGCAATCATTGGTGGTGTTCCTGGTAAAATAATAAAATATCGCTTCTCTGAACCTGAAATAGCAAATTTACTTAAGCTAGCTTGGTGGGATAAAAGCCATGAATGGATTCAAGCGAATGCCGAAAAATTTCAAGATATTAAAAATTTTAAAGCCCCTATCGATGCAATTAAAAGTTAAGTAATTACCTTGTGTCTAGATTGATGAACCAAAAGAGTATATGATAAATGATTAATTTTTATAAATATATCAATTCATTAGGCATACCTATCATTGGCTGTCTCTTTTTGTATTTGCTAGACCCCTATTTTTTGGGTTTTGTTTTTGGTTGGTTTTTAGTAGTACTCTTATACTTGAAGAAAGATTTTCTCTTGAATAATTTAGATGGAAACTTTGTTTTGCTTTTAGCTTTTTCAATTATTTATGCCCTATTTTATAGCTTTGATTATCAAGCCAACGGAAGGCAATTTATTATAAACTATGCGCTCATACCCCCAGGCTTTTATTTGCTGGGTAAATATATTGTCAATAAACACAGCTCGCACAAACATATTTTTAAGTTTTTAATTTTAATTGGTTTTGTCTTTTCATTATCAGCGATGATTTCAGTGCTCATTGTTTTTGGTAAAACTGGTTTTAACTCATTAGATCGAAATTTACCTATGTTCTGGAACGGTAACATTGTATCTGCCACCAATATGGGAGCGTTTTTTATATTAAATATGTGTCTTCCAGGTTTACTTTTAATCAGACATTTAAAGTTGGGATTAGCCTTTAAAATATTTGGCGGACTAATTTATTTTTTATCACTTCTATGTGTACTTCGATTGGGCAGTAGAACCCAATTGGTAATTAGTCTGTTAGCCACTTTAATTTGTATATTTTATGCCCTTAAAAAACAATCATTTAAAAAAAATATGCCCATGTTTATTATGATTTTGATTTTGGGAATCATTATTGCCACTAATGTGAGTTTTGAGAAAGATGCCGATTGGTTAACTCTTTTTGCGAGTAGATTAGAAGACTCAAATAATGTAGCGAGTGCTGGTGGAAGAAGCTATAGATGGGAAAGAGCCATGACCAATATTTTTACTAAACCCTTAGGCTGGAGTAAAAATGAATTTGGTTTTTCACATAATTTGTGGTTCGATGTCGCTATGGTCGCTGGAGTTATCCCCATGTTATTGTTACTATTTTTTTGCATAAAGTCGGGCATTCTTATAAAAAGATCTTTGAAAATCGCACCCGGTCAAATAACTTTTAATGCGATGATTATGGTATTCAGTATTTCATTCTTTTTATTACTTTCTGTAGAACCCATAATGGTAGGATATTTTAAGTTTTTCTCTGTCTTCTGTGTATTTGTTGGGGTTATTGCCGCCTATAATAAGAAATATAAAAATTTGAAAAACATTCCCACTTTTGAAACCACAATAACTTGAAAGAAAAGAACCTTATTGCCATAATTGGGCGCTTTCAATTTCCAACCGGCGAAGCGGCTAGTACACGTGTTCTTACCATGGGAAAAATTCTAAGATCCTTAGGTCATACGGTAGTATATATTGGTAAAACTTTAGACCCAGAAAAGCAAGATAGTTTGCAGGGTAATTATGATGGATTTGACTATTACAACCTAGTTAATGGTGGTAGAATCATTGATAAAGTCAGGCAATTGCTTTTTTCTGGGGTACTTAGCATGAATTTGATAAATGAAAAAAAGCTTACCCCTAACATAGTTATTTATTATGGTACAAGTAGTGCGTATTTATTACCTTTTTTGAGGTACCGTAAAAAATACAATTTCAAATTCATAACAGATATTGTAGAATGGTATGACGCCACACATGTCGCCGGAGGAAAGTATGGTCCAAATGCCATGGATGTAAATTATAGTATAAAAAAGTTGATTCCTAAAAGTGATGGCGTCATCGCTATAAGTTCATATCTGAAAAACTACTATGATGATCACCAACTGCCTACCGTTCGCATACCTATACTTATTGATCGAAAAAACCCTAAATGGAACTTAAATCAAGATAGTTCATTTGACCCCAATAATTTAAATTTAGTGTATGCAGGTGTGCCGGGTAAAAAAGACCTAATGAATATTTTGATTGAAGCGATTGAGATTCTTGTTGATGAAGGGCACCCCATCGTTTTTCATATGCTAGGGCCTAACAATGATCAAATTAAAAACATCTTAGGTGAAAAATCTCATTTGACAGAAAAATTAAAAGAAAATTTAATCCTGTATGGTCGTGTGCCCCAGAATGAGGTGCCGAAATATGTAACTAAGGCTGATTTTTCTGTACTAATTAGACCAAATAAACGTTATGCTCATGCGGGTTTTCCAACTAAATTTGTTGAAAGTCTTGCATCAGGCATTCCGGTTATTGCCAACCTTACAAGTGACTTGAATTTATATTTGAAGGATGGACATAACGGCTTCATTATTGATGGCTTTGATCGCGATGCTGTAGTAAAAACATTAAGAAAAGTGTTACGCTTGACGATTCATCAAAAAAAGGATATGAAGGTTAATGCTATACATGAAGCACACCAATCTTTTGACTATGTGAAATATAAAGAAACGATGGTGGCTTTTCTTAATTCAATCTAGATGATATTACTAGATTAAAAAATCTTATACCAATGAACAAGATTTTATTTCCAATCGGATATATAATCGCCCTAATGGGTAGAGGTATCAAACGTTTGAAAATGTACGCCTTACGCCCAATGTTTAAAAAACATGGCAAAAATTTTGTGTTTGACCCAAATGGCTTATATAGCTTTAATAATATTACAGTAGGTAATGATGTTTATTTAGGAGTTAAGCCCATACTGATGGCTTCAAAATCTGAAATTATTATTGGTAATAAAATCATGTTTGGACCCGAGGTAGTTTTAGTGGGTGGGGGTCATAATACCAGTGTTGTAGGCAAATACATGTATGACGTAAAAGAAAAAAGACCTGAAGATGATTTGGGTGTAATTATTGAAGATGATGTTTGGATAGGGGCTCGTGCCATGATTTTAAGAGGAGTCACTGTTGGTCGTGGTAGTATAATAGCAGCTAATGCTGTGGTCACAAAAAGCGTTCCGCCCTACTCTATTGTAGCAGGTATACCCGCAAAAGTAATCAAGAAACGTTGGGACCCAGAGACTATTGAAAAACATGAAACGCTCTTAGGTATCAAATAAATTCAATTGAAAGAATCTTCTAAAATTTCTGTGCTTTTAGTAGCCCCACTGCCTCCGCCAGTTGGTGGTATTGCTTCATGGACCAAAAATGTAATGACCTATTTTCAGGCTTTAGAAAAAAAAGAGGTTAATTTACAATTATGTGATTCTTCAAATAAAAATAGACGTATAACCTCAAGATCAACCCTTCAACGCATATATCAGGGCATTCAAAATTCATTTCGCATTTATAAGCAGGTAAAGAATAGTTTAGTGAACAAGCCTGATGTAATTCATTTAGTTAGTAGCGCTTCTTTTTCAGTACTAAAAGACCTACTTATTCTGAACCTGGCAAAAAGAAACAAAATACCTGTGGTTACCCATTGGCGATTTGGTAGAATACCTGAATTATCGGAGCAAAAGAATTGGGAATATAAATTATTAGCCAAAGTCATTAACAAAAGTGCTTTTTCAATTGTTATTGATAAGCAATCATACAACACTTTGGTTGATAATGGTTTTACCAATATACTTCAAATGCCAAATCCGTTAGCAGCAGATTTAGGAGAGAAAACAGCTTATTTAAAGCAAAATTATGTACCCAGACCCGTCAATGAATTACTTTTTGTGGGTCATGTTGTAGTTGATAAAGGTGTTTTTGAATTGGTAGAGGCTTGTACCCGAATTCAAGAGGTAAAGCAATTAACCTTAGTAGGGCCCTATGAAATTGAAATACAAAATCAATTGACTGACATTGCAAAAGAAAGAGTAAATGGCACTTGGTTAAAATTTACGGGTGCTCTTGATAAGGTTGAAGTTATGAAACTTATGCAAGCACATGCTATTCTTGTCTTAGCAAGCTATTCTGAGGGTTTCCCCAATGCAGTTTTAGAGGGTGAGGGTAATGGTTGTGCTATCATCGGTTCTTTCGTTGGTGCGATACCTGAAATGCTTGATATTGATTCTGAAAAACCATGTGGAATATGTGTTCCACATAAAAACACCGAAGCACTTGAAGAAGCCATAAGAAAATGCATAGCCAATTCAGCTGAAGTGCGAAGCATGGGAATTAATGGTTTGAATAAAGTTTTGAACTCGTATACGATGGATAAGGTTTTCTCCGAATATGTTCACTACTGGAAAAAATCGGTTACAAAAGCTTAACCTACAATTTAGGTGCTATTAGCTAACCATCATACCTTTATTCTTTAACATTTGTTTTAATTCCTCTTGTAAAACGTTCAGCTCCTTTATTTGAAAGATGCGTTTTGTCTTTCCAGTATTCTAATGAACTTTCGTTTTGAAAAAAATCAGTAAAATCAACATATCTGATTTTTTTTTCTTCCATATGCTTTTGTAATATTCTATTATCATCTTTACAGGCATCATTAAAAACTGGTGATGTAAAAACAAAAAGTGTTTTATCATTTTCATTGCAGAATTTTACCAATTCTTCGAGTAAATTTTTATACGTGCCATTAATCTTAAATTCAGTTTCACAATTTTGCTCTTTATTTTGTTTCAGTATTTTTTCAAAAATTTGTTTTTGATTTCCAGAAACATAAATTGGGTCATAACCTGAATATTCTTCGTGATTATAATTAGGTTTGAAATAATTCTTTAAAATACCCAATAGCTTTCCGTTATAATTTAAAGACCAATAAAATTTTTGAATGCTATTGTTCTGATTTAACTTATCGATTTCATTCGTTATAACCTGATTTCGATTGTATTTCGTTTTTAGAACCTTTATATCATCCCCCTTATAAGTACTTGAAAAATAATTTTCGGGATCAATATGTAGTAAAACTAACTGCTTTTTTTCTTGAGGTAAGGTTTTAATTAAAGTTGAAGCATAAGCAAGCTTAGAACCATCCATACCCATATTAAATCCTTTTTTACCCAGAATTTCAGGATTGATATTATGATTGGCTCTAGAGCTACCGTAAATAATAAAATCTAATTCATCTTTTGCTTCTAAATACTGATTTAATTTACCAATACTCTGACCTGAAAGCACCTGATCACTAATTTTATTGATAGCCAAAAAAACTAGCTTGTCAGCAATAAAAGACAAAATCAAAAATAAAGCAACAACCTTGAGTACATATAAGAAAGAACTTCTAGTCATAATCTAAAATTGAAAGTAAATAAAATTGTTAGAGGTAGAATAAAATAGTGTTATTAAAATAGTTACTATAGTCGCGATTATAGCAATTTTTAATGGGTTGAAGGTTGTACCTAAGTTCTCTAAAGCAATATTTTTCTTAAACAAAAACAAATCGAAACAAATACCAATTGCTAATAAAATAAACGAATTAATGATTACATTAATATTACCTAAAAATGGGGTTTGATAATCAAATGAAAATATTTTTTGTACTGCAAAGAGCGCTGATTGAAATGAAGTAGCTCTAAAAAATATCCACGCAACTAGTACCACAATAAATGTAATTACATAGCCTAAAATAGTAATGCTTCTTAATTTCAGTAAATAGTTCTTAGAATTCAAATATTTCTCAATGCTTAAAACAATACCATGTATAGCACCCCAAATAATGAAATTAAAAGAGCTACCATGCCATAAGCCGCCAAGTAACATGGTTAATAATAAATTTCTATAAGTGATTTTTATACCTTTTCGATTTCCACCTAAAGAGATATATAAATAATCACGTAACCAAAAGGATAGTGACATATGCCATTTTCTCCAAAACTCAGTTAATGATTTTGAAAAATAGGGTAAATTGAAATTTTGATGAAATTTAAAACCAAGAAGTTTAGCAGTACCAATTGCAATATCTGAATAGCCAGAAAAGTCGTAGTAAATCTGAAATGCGTACAAAAAGGTAGCCAATGCAATGGTTGTTGAATTGTGAACTTCAAGATTTTGATAAATTGAATCAACATAAATACCCAAAGTGTCGGCAATTACTATTTTTCTAAATAAACCAACTAAAATTTGAATAATACCAGCATTGAACCATGCTTTATTAAAAAGACGCTTTTTTTCAATTTGTGGTAAAAGATTGGCAGCTCTTTCAATTGGGCCAGCTACTAACTGCGGAAAAAATGCAATGTAAGTAAAGAAAGAAATAATACTTTTTGTGGGTTTAAATTCTTTTCGATAAATGTCAAGGGTATAACTCAGTGTTTGAAAAGTGTAAAAACTTATCCCAACAGGTAAAATGATATTCAAGGTTAAATCATTAGGTTGCCAACCAAAAACATTCATTAAATCAGAAAAAGATTCAACAAAAAAATTATAGTATTTAAATATTGAAAGAAATCCTAGATTGGCAATTAAACTAACCATCAGCCATGCTTTTCTTTCTTTTTGTTGTGTGGCTGCATGAATTTTTGAACCTGCCGTAAAATCAATAATTGAACTGAGAATGATTAAAGAAAGAAAACGCCAATCCCACCAACCATAAAAGAGATAACTCGATAAGAGTAGCAAAATATTTTGAAGTTTCAAATTCTCATTAAACGCCCAATACAGCGAAAAAACTACAAAAAAGAAAACCAAAAATTCTGTTGAATTGAAGAGCATTTAAAGCATTATTTATTACTATTAATGAATCGACCAATTATTGAAGTTAACGACAACGATTTGAACATCATATAAAAAGAGGGTCTTAACTTTTTAAATAAGAATGGCGAGAAAAAAACTGAAATTGCCTGCGATATGATAGTAGCGAACGCCGCCCCTACAATGCCGTGTTTTGGTATGAACAAATAATTTAATACAATATTTGAAATCATACCTAAAAAGAGTTTATAGGTGGCAATTCTTTGCAAATTCTCAGTTAATATCCATTTCTGAACTGAAACACCTAAAAACACAAAAACTCCTGCCCATATATGAATTCGTAATACTTTTCCGGTCTGATCAAAATTTGAACCATAAAGAAATTCTACTAATACGTCACTTAAAAATGTCATAGGTATAGCGATGAGTAAGGCGATAACCACCATCAAATCATACAGTTTTTGTAAACGATCTCTATATAGTTTTTCATCCTTTTTCTTTGCGTTTATAATGGCCGGAAAAAGAGAGCCACTAATAATACCAGGAATGAAATACCATGCTTGACTTAAAGTTACTGCAGCCGCATATTGACCCACTGAGGCTTCATCTAAAAACCATTTTATCATTACCTGATCCATTCTTACGTAAATAGAAATAAAAATGGTGTTGATGATTAAAGGCCAACTATCATTTAATAATGATTTAGAAATTGATTTCGAAAATTTCCATTGGGTTATAGACGATCCACTCAGGTAATAAACATACATCAAACCTACAATTAAAATGATAGTGTCGAACGCCAATGCGTATGCGAAATAGATAAGCGAAAACCCTTTTAAAATTAAAAAAACTTTTACTGAAGAAGAGATAAGTAAGCAGCAAATACTAGCAATCACGGGTAGCTTACTTTTAACAATACTTCCAAAATAGGCACCAATTATATTAAAGCTATTTAAAAATGTAAGAAGCCCTAAAATCACAATGATTTTAGTAGTTAGGGCATCATTATCACTCAAACGCATTGAAATAAGCAAAAACCCCATTAAAATAGTTGAACCAAAGGTTTGTAAACCAAGAGCGGTACCCAATAAAATGTTTTTTTCTTCAGGATTCTTAACCAATTCTCGACTCAATAAACCATCTAAACCTAAAGTCGAAAAAGCGGCAAATAAGCCAACAAAACTTTGTGCATAACTTAAAATACCAAAATCAGCTGGCCCTAAATAACGTGTTACCCAAACACCAACCGTCAATGCTACAATGATCCTCAAAACTTTTTCAAGCATAAGCCACGAAGTATTTTTAAAATACTTCATAAAGCCCTGATTATTGAGCAAATTTCTTATCAACTTTTTCATTTAATTTAATTGTGTGCAATTACACAGACATTAAAAATAACACCTTAATGGGTAAAGAATCACATTCTTAAACTGAGAACAAAAGTCTTTAGTATTTAATTTACCCATTATTTGCTTTGCTCTTCGAAAATAAATAATTCTAATTCGTGAGATTTCTTTTAAGCAAAAGCAATTTTAAAAAAGTTTATGCACCTAATACTATATAATATCAATTACTCAATTCTATAAATATCAATTATTTGGATTTTTTTTACGAAACAC
>CAZKQM010000037.1:0-13491 GCA_964554895.1 uncultured Maribacter sp.
ATGCCCTATAAATTAAATGATAAAGGCACCATCTTAAAATCTATGGGCAAAGAAGATTTCAATGGTATTTCTTATGACAAGGTTGAAGTTACGTATGATTCAGCCATAACGGGTAAAGAACAAAATGATAGTTACATTCTTTTTGTAAATCCTTCTACTAAATTGATTGACCGCTTTTTCTTTTCACTACCAGCAATGGGTGTAAACCAACCGGCAATTGTGGCTAACTATGAGTATGAAGAGATTGAAGGACAAAAAGTAGCAACAAAACGAACTTATTTTATGCCAAATGAAAAAGGAGGATTTAATGAAACACCTAGTATTGTTCAAACGCTAACCAATATCAGTTTCAATAATGGGTTTACCAATGAGACGATTAAAATGATGAAATAATAGTCAGTGTTTGAAATAAAATAGATAAGGGAAAACCAATAGGTTTTCCCTTTTTTATGTAAAAATCTAACTGTAAAACATAAAAAAACCCAGGGAACAACCCCTGGGTTTCACGCACTAATACATACTAAGATGTTAGGTTTAACGTAAGCGATCAACAGATTTTACAAGATCTTCATCCTTTTTTATTGCCCTGTTTGCCAGGACTAAAAAAACGATAGAAAATACAGGAATGAGCATCCCAATACCCTTCTCAGAAACCAAAGTCTCTCCGGATAAGTTTAGCGATCGGTAAACGAAAAATCCTAGTAAAAAAAGATTTAATATCATGTTCAATCTGTTCAAAACAAATTGATTCTGTCTGTTTTTAAATAAAAAAATGGCAATCAAAGCCAAGGCAGCCGAGGCGAAGAAGGCAATCGAAATCCAGAGTTCATTTTTAGCAAAAATCTCTAACCCATCATTGTTGGTCCATAATGATAATATCAATGGCAACACGCCTGCTAAAAGTGCTGCTATTAATAGATAAACGGACTGAATTCTTTGAATCATGTGCTCGAAAAACTAATGGACTGTAAAAATACGTGTCTTTTTGAAAATTATAGTGCCATTGAAGAAAATAATTTGTAATATTGTCACGTTATTAGTTACATCACTTACCTCGAGAGTTTTCTCCCACAGGCATTCCCAACTAACAATACACTTCTTTTTTTCAATACGATATACCAAAAATCATAATTTATATTCAATTTTAATGTTTGAGATTTCAGATTTAAAAGCAAAAAAGCTACCTGAGCTTCAGGAAATAGCAAAAGGTTTGAATGTACCAAAGTTTAAAAGTTTAAAAAAGTTAGATTTAGTCTATCAAATTTTAGACCTTCAGGCTTCAAGTCCTAAAGTGGTTAATGCGGTCAAAACAGATACACCTGTTAAAGCTGACCCTGTTTCAGCGCCACCAGTGGCAACTGTTGAAAAGGAAAAAGTTATAGCAGCCAAAGCTGAGGAGGCGGCTAATACAAAACCAGCGGCAACACCCAAAGAAGAAAAAAGACCAAGACCAAGACCAAGACCTCAAAATCAAAACAAGGGTCAACACAAAAATCAACATAACCAAAATGGTAAAAAACAACACCCAAAAGGTTATGACAAGAGCAATTTTGATAAGGATTTAAAAAACCGCTATAAAGCGCCAGAATTTGAATTTGATAGTATCATTGAAAGTGAAGGTGTTTTAGATATTATGCAAGATGGCTATGGCTTCTTGCGTTCCTCTGATTACAATTACCTTTCATCACCTGATGATATTTATGTATCTCAATCTCAAATTAGACTTTTTGGTTTAAAAACAGGAGATACGGTTTTAGGAAATGTTCGTCCACCTAAAGAAGGCGAAAAGTATTTTCCGCTCATTAAAGTGAATAAAATAAACGGAATCGACCCAAAAATTGTTAGAGATCGTGTTTCTTTCGAACATTTGACACCTTTATTTCCTGAAGAGCGTTTTCGCTTAGCAGAACGTCAGGCTTCAATATCAACGCGTATTATTGATTTGTTTTCTCCTATCGGAAAAGGACAAAGAGGTATGATTGTATCACAACCTAAGACTGGTAAAACCATGCTGTTAAAAGATATCGCTAATGGTATCGCAGCAAACCATCCAGAAGTATATCAAATTATCTTATTAATTGATGAAAGACCTGAAGAGGTTACTGATATGCAACGTAATGTACAGGGCGAGGTAGTAGCTTCTACCTTTGATAAAGAAGCTACAGAACATGTTCGCGTTGCAAACATAGTTCTTGAAAAAGCAAAGCGCTTGGTTGAATGTGGCCACGATGTAGTTATTTTATTAGATTCAATTACGCGTTTAGCACGAGCCTACAATACCGTACAACCTGCTTCTGGTAAAGTATTGAGTGGAGGTGTTGATGCCAATGCTTTACACAAACCTAAACGTTTCTTTGGTGCCGCACGAAACATTGAAGGTGGAGGTTCTTTATCTATTATAGCAACAGCACTTACTGATACGGGTTCTAAAATGGATGAAGTTATTTTCGAAGAATTTAAGGGTACAGGTAATATGGAACTACAATTGGATCGTAAAATATCGAACCGTAGAATTTTCCCTGCCATTGACCTTACTTCATCAAGTACAAGACGCGATGACTTATTACTCGACAAAGACACCATACAACGCATGTGGATTATGAGAAAGTATTTAGCTGATATGAATCCGGTTGAAGCAATGGAATTTATAGAGCAACGCTTTAAGCAAACAAAAAACAATGAAGAGTTTTTGTTGACGATGAATCAATAAAACATTCTATTTAAATTTTAAAATCCCAAATGCATATGCATTTGGGATTTTTTATCCTTGATGTTTATAGAAAAGCAAATTAAAAGCCCCATCTAAAAAGATGGGGCTTATCAATATTTTATAGCGAGCTTATCTTATAAAGAAGCAACGTGCTTTGACAATTTGCTTTTTAAATTAGAGGCCTTGTTCGCATGAATGATATTACGCTTTGCCAAACGATCAATCATACTCACAACACTGGGTAATAATTTCTCAGCATCTTTCTTTTTTGTTTCCCCACGCAACTTTTTCAATGCATTACGCATTGTTTTGTGCTGATAACGATTACGAAGACGTACTGCTTCGTTTCTTCTAATTCTCTTTAATGCTGACTTGTGATTTGCCATTGCTTATATTTCATTTTTGCCCCTATCTTTTATCAATAGTCACAAATTAATAGTATGTAATTAACTAATTACTTTTGTAGCCCGTAGGGGAATCGAACCCCTGTTACCAGGATGAAAACCTGGCGTCCTAACCCCTAGACGAACGGGCCATTATTTCAAACCTTTTAAAATATTATCTAAATAATACTACTAAGGCGGCTGCAAAAATACAATTATTTTTAACTAGTACAACTACCTTATATTATTTTTTTTTCAATTTTAAGAATTCAATTCAACGCTTTTAAAAAGGATTCATTTACGCTGATTGTTTTATACCCTCGCAAGGTCAATTCTAAAAATTATTTTAATAAGCTTTTGCAAACAGAACGCGGTATGGCGAAGGCTTACCAGTAACTATACATGTTCCAGATTCTTGTTTCACATCAATAGGTATACACCTAATGGTTGCCTTAGTTTCCTCTTTGATTTGGTCTTCAGTTTTAGTGGTACCATCCCAATGCGCTGAAATAAATCCACCTTTTTCTTCAAGCACTTTTTTAAACTCATCATATGAATTTACCTCGATAATGTGTTCGGCGCGATAATCTATTGCTTTTTTAAAGATGTTCTTTTGAATATCTTCTAGAAGAAACTCAATTTTAGATACCACTTCATTCATGGGTATAGTTTCTTTTTCAAACGTATCACGTCTAGCCACTTCATAGGTGCCATTTTCTATATCGCGATTACCTATTGCTAATCGAATAGGCACTCCTTTTAATTCATACTCATTGAATTTAAAGCCAGGTTTGTGCGTGTCTCTATTATCGAATTTAACTGAGATACCTTTAGCTCTTAATTCTTTAACCAACGGATCAACTTTTTTAGAAATAACTTCTAATTGCTCTAAACCTTTATAAATAGGCACGATAACCACTTGAATTGGTGCTAATTTCGGAGGCAGTACTAAACCGTTATCATCACTGTGAGTCATTACTAATGCGCCCATTAATCGTGTTGAAACACCCCAAGAAGTTGCCCAAACATATTCTTTTTGACCTTCTTTATTCGCAAATTTTACATCAAAAGCTTTTGCAAAATTTTGACCTAAGAAGTGTGATGTTCCTGCTTGCAACGCCTTTCCGTCTTGCATTAAGGCTTCTATACAATACGTTTCAAGGGCACCAGCAAAACGCTCACTTTCTGTCTTTGTTCCCTTGATAACAGGTACCCCCATAAAAGACTCAACAAATTCGGCATATACATCCATCATTTGCTTAGCCTCATCAATAGCCTCTTGCTCGGTAGCATGTGCTGTATGACCTTCTTGCCATAAAAACTCAGCAGTTCTTAAAAATAAACGTGTACGCATTTCCCAACGCACAACATTTGCCCATTGATTTATTAATAAAGGTAAGTCGCGATACGATTGAATCCATCTGCGGTAGGTATCCCAAATTATAGTTTCAGAAGTAGGTCTAACAATAAGTTCTTCTTCAAGTTTAGCATCAGGATCTACGATGATTCCTTTTCCTTCCTCGTCATTTTTTAGCCTATAGTGTGTTACAACAGCGCATTCTTTGGCAAAACCCTCAACATGACTCGCTTCTTTACTTAGATATGATTTTGGAATAAATAGCGGAAAATAAGCATTTTCATGACCTGTTTCTTTAAACATTCGATCCAATTCGGCTTGCATTTTTTCCCAAATTGCAAATCCGTAAGGCTTAATAACCATACAACCACGAACCCCTGAATTTTCGGCTAAATCAGCCTTTACCACTAATTCATTGTACCATTTAGAATAATCTTCGCTACGCTTCGTTAAATTTTTACCCATATTTATACTTTGGCACAGAAATTGTGTTAATATCTTCGAAAATAGTAAGGCAAAACTAACTATTTTTATATTGTTCAACAATTTAAATTACAATGATGAAACAATCACTACACCTCACCAATTTTCGCTTTGCGTTCATGATACTAGCCGTGGGCTTTTTAGCCCTTTCTTGTGGTTCATACCAACAGGCGTCTTATTATGATAATGATGGCATATATTCTAACGGAAACAGAACAGTTTCTGTTGAACGTGCACCACAAAGAACGCAACAGCAAAATCAAAATGTTGAACCCAATGTGTATTCGAACTATTTTGGTCAAAAAGCTGAGGAATACAATGACATATTAGATAGTGAAATTTTTACAGACATTGATTCATACGCTAGTGACGTTGAAAATGATAGTTTAGTTAGCACTCAATTAACTGATTACTATGATTCAGAGAATGATTATCAAGGTAATGCCGGTTGGGGAGAAAATTCAGAAAATGTTGTAATCAACATCTATGACAATGGTTTTAACAACTTTGGATTTGGAGGATTTGGATTCGGAGGTTTCGGATTTGGTGGATTTGGTTACCCATTTTACGGTTTCAATAGAGGATTTGGATTTGGTGGATTTGGTTATCCGTTTTATGGATTCAATAGAGGGTTTGGTCGATTTGGTTTTGGAAGATTTGGATTTGGTGGATTTGGTGGCTTCGGATTCGGTTATGGATACGGATACGGGTGGTGTCCGGCATTCGGATACAACAACTTTTACGCAAACAGAAGTTTTGCTAGGTTTAATAATAGCAGAAGAGGTTTCACCAACGGAAATATTATAGCCGCTAACGGTCGCATTAATACCTTACGTGGAAGATCAAACTTAACTGCATCGCGAGCTAATACCGCTAGAGGTAGAAGTAATACAGGCAGAAGCTTAGTAAACAGAACAGCGAGATCATCGCGTACATCAACATCAAGAAGCAACAATTCAGCAAGAGGTATAGCTTCAAGAAGAACTGTAGGTGTAGATAGAAACAGAGCATACAGAACAAGTAGAAGTACTAGAGCAACGCCAAGAAGTAATAGTAGCACTACAAGAAGTAATCAATATTACCGTAGTACAACCCCAAGAAGCAGTGGTTATAGAAGCGGTAGTACAGGCTCAAGAACTAATTCAAGGGTAACACGCTCAACTACGCCGAGAACCTCAACATACAGAAGCTCTGGAAGCAGAACTCGTAGCAGCGGAAGCTATAGAAGTTCATCGCCAAGTAGAAGTAGCGGTTCTTATAGGTCAAGTAGATCTTCAGGAAGTTCAAGAAGTTATTCAAGCGGAAGAAGCTCAAGTAGTTCTAGAAGTTACTCAAGCGGAAGAAGTTCAAGTAGCTCTAGAAGTAGTTCTGGAGGATCAAGGTCTTCAGGTCGTTCTAGTAGCAGGGGTCGAAACTAAATTATCTTTATTCAATACTTCTTACTAAAAACGTTTCAATGAAAAGATATTTTGTTTTCATCATTATATTGGTATGTTCAATTACCAATGCTCAAACTATTAATGATGTACTTCGTTTTAGCACCAAGAATTTGCAAGGTACAGCACGTTATCAAGGAATGGGTGGGGCTTTTGGAGCCCTTGGAGGAGACTTATCTGCATTAAATGAAAACCCGGCAGGAGCATCTGTTTTCAACAATAATTTGGCAAGTATTTCTGGTACATTGTATTCATTAGATAACACGGCAACGGGTACCGGAGGTATTATTACAGGTACTAATTCGAATAACGGCGATATCAATCAAGTCGGAGCTGTTTTGATTTTCAAAACTACCAATCCTGAATCTAAATGGATTAAACTTGGGGTCGCAATCAACTATGATTTAGAAGAAAATTACAATAATCAAATTAACGTTCGCAATACAGGTGTGCAAGGTGTTGACACCTATTTTCTTGACTTCGCTCAGGGGGTGCCCTTTGGAGATATTCGTATTCAAGATGGAGAATTTATTGAAGAAGCATACCGTGATATTGGTTCAAGCCTTGGTTTTGAAGATCAACAAGCATTTTTAGGTGTTGTAGGTGGTTTGATCAGTCCCACATCTAATGATGATGCAACAAGCACTTACAGCAGTAATGCGAGTTATACCAATTTAAATACAAATCTTGATAGATTTGTTAGGGGTTATAATAGCAAGTTAGGCATATCAGTAGCGGGACAATATGAAGATGTACTGCATTTAGGTGCTTCAGTGAATTTACATAACATCGTTTACGATCGTTATGATGAGTATACTGAAACAAATTATGATGCTGACTCAGAAATTCAACGCACTACTTTTGACAATAGATTGATATCGCAAGGCGCAGGAATTTCACTCAGCTTAGGCGCCATTGCCAAATTAAGTAACATGATTCGGATTGGAGGTAGCTATCAATCGCCAACATGGTATCAAATAGAAGATCAACTCTCACAAAGTATTTCTTCTGATTTGGCCGATGAAAATATTAATTTCATAAATCATGATTTCGCTACTATTTTTCCGGTCTACAATTTAAAAACCCCGGCAAAATTAACCGCTAGTGCTGCTTTGGTTTTTGGCAAACAAGGTCTTTTGAGTATTGACTATGGATACCAAGATTTTTCTACAGCAAAATTAGGACCCGAAGATGATGGAAGTTTTCAAAATTTAAATAACAATATTAGTAATGATCTTGGTGTAGTAAATTCAATACGACTGGGTGGCGAATATCGAATTAATAATGTTAGCCTTAGAGCTGGGTATCGCTTTGAAAGTAGTCCTTATAACAATGTAGATACCTATGGCGATGTACAGGGATTATCTGGTGGAATAGGTTATAATTTTGGATCTAGCAGACTTGATTTTGCTATCAATAGCCTGCAACGCGATATTGAAGAACCAATCTTAGATTCTGGCTTTACAGGTTCTGCATTAGTTAATGCAATCACTACAAATGCAACCCTAACCTATACCCTTAACTTTTAGGTAATTTATTGTAGGTATTGCAACATACTATCGTTTCAATGTAAAATGCGCTTTTCTCGTTTTAATGACTAGTACTGCATTTTCAGTTTCATCATATTCAAATTTGAACCAATAATCTGATGATGGCATTCGGTTCCCATTATAGGTGCCATCCCAAGTGGCATTATTACTTAATTGTGCTATTAATTTTCCGTAGCGATCAAAAATAGTAGTAACCGCATTATCTAAGGTTTCAACACCTTGAATATTCCATACATCATGTCTTCCATCCCCGTTAGGGGTAAAAAATTTAGGATATCCGACGACTAAAAATTCTATAGGCTCAGTTCTTCCACATCCATTTTTATCATTAACAATCAAGGTATTTAAGCCTGGTGGTATGTCTCGAAAAATAGGGTCATCTTGAAATTCGCCACCATTAATAGCGTATTCATAACTACTGTTGCCATTGACAACAACTTCAATATTGTTTTGATCAGAATTTTCTGATAGGTTGGTTTCAAAAATATCAATATCATCACTAGAGACAACAGGGCTGCTAAAAAAGGTAATCAATATATCATCAGTATATTGTTCTCCTGTATTCGCTACAATAGTGGCGAAATATCTTCCTGAATTAGGGCTCGTTACGGTTAACTCGCCTTCAAATAGATCAGTACCTGTTAAATTAGAATCAATAGTACCATCATCATCAAAATCTACCGCCCATTGTACTACCCCATTAATATCACTTCCTGCTGGAGAACTGAGTGCACTTAAATCAATGTCAGGATCATCAACACATGCAACAATATCTAATCCTAAAAACTCATCACGAAGGGTACAGTCTAAGGCAGTATTTTGATTTGCTTGAACTGAATTACCAGTAAAGGTTAAAAGAAATGGATCCGGTTCAGTATTTAAATTATAATTATTGATTAGTATGTAATAAATCTCTCCTTCCTGAACATCTAACCATTCATCATAGGTATTCTTACTGCCCACAACAAATGACTGTCCAAGGTCGCCGTTTTCTGGATTCACACCTATACCTGTAAAATCGGTTTCATTTACCTCATAGTTGCAACGAATGGGTTCAAGTGCACCACTTGATATTTGCGTGCAGTCGACATCAGGACCAAAAACTGCAAAATCCCACTCGGCTGTTGGGCTCGTGTTTGAAGCTGAAGGTAAGGCCTGAATATCAAAGCCTACTTGACCACTTGTGCCCGCCCTAAACACGAACCAAGATGTATTATTTTCAATATTAGCTGAAGAATTGCTGCCTTTTTCAAGACATCCGATTTGTGTAATGTTTTCTGGATCAAAATCATCAATATCGCCAGATCCCTCAGCCTGTGATAAAATTGGAGTATCAGCACAAACAGGCACTACGGTTCTACAATCTCCAGAATTTGAGATTTGAGCAAACAGTCCTTGATAAAAAAGGAATGTAACTACAACTGAGATTGAAAATTTAGACATACGGAAAGGGACTTGAGGCAAACCTTCTATATAGAAGTATAACTCTAGCCCTAAAGATTTAGTATGGTTATTACTGAAAATAAGTAGTGAATTCGACGAATGACCTAGTAATTAGCAATTAGCGTCGTAAAGCAAAGTGATTGTTGATATATTCAGCAGTCACTGATTGACCACTAGAATCGGTGTAACTTATTTGAAACCAATAATCAGTCGCAGGCATTTGAAGTCCGTTATACGTACCATCCCAAGTTGGATTCTCACGATCAAGTTGCGCCAATAATTTACCATACCGATCAAAAATAGTAACCACTGGATTTTCTAGTTTTGAAATACCCGTAATATTCCAGGTATCATTGATCATATCACCATTTGGTGAGAAAAACTTTGGAAAACCTGCCACCAAAATATTTTCAGTTAAGGTACCGCAGCCACGTGAATCAATAAGTTTAACTAAATGTGGCCCTTCTGTAACGTTAGAAAAAAGATTTGATGTTTGGGGTGCTAACTCGTCTAGCTGATATAACCAATCGCCTTCAGTATCTGGTATTATTTTAACCGTATTATTATTTTGGAATTCGTTTATTTCAATATCTGAAAATTGCACGGGCAATGTACTCGAAACTGTAATTGTTTTAGATAAAGGACAGCTAAAACCGTTTTCAGTATTGATAACGGTAATTTCATAGGTGCCTTCTTGAGTAACATCAATAAAAGAGCTTTGTTGACCTGTATTCCAAGAATAGGTGTAACCAGGTGTACTTATTTCTGTTCCTATTCGCACCGAACTCAAATTTTCGCATAAAAACGCTTCCTCTGGAAAATTCAATTCTGGAGAATCAATTATGTCGAGATTAAACTCTTGAGGTGCATCAAAACATGATGGGTTTTCAGCTGATGTTACACGCGCAAAAATGGTCATTGAAGTTTCAGAAATGGGAAATTCTCTCGGTAAAAAATTGATTCCCTCAAGTGCATCAATAAATGATTCATGATAGCTGACTGTAACTAGACTAGGATCTTGACCCCCCAAAACTTCATCATCAATTTGAGAAAGGTCAAAAATTTCATCGACTGAACAAACCATTCTATTTGAAATTTCATAGGCATTGGGCACTACTGAAAAAGAAACTTGAACTTCACTAAATATATCTTCTTCGCCATCAATAGTTACACGAACACTGTATCTTGAAGATTCTGTAACGGCAAGCTCAGCAGACGTTTCACCTAAAATTTCTTGGTTACCCATACCATCATTTCGGTACCATGTATAAGAAGAAGCATCTTGTGTAAAAGCATCTAAGCGAACTGTATCATTTTCACAAGCGGCCACTGGCCCACCTAATAATTGACTGACAATGCCACAATCTAGCGCATCATCAGGATTAGTTACAAAAATATGACCAGTAAATTGTATTGAGAATCCTGAATTACTATTGCTAAAATTATTTATGTATAAATAATACTCTTGACCAGGTTCTACATCAAGCCAATCTTCATATTGAAAATTTGTCCAATCACCCGAAGGATCTTCACCTATACCAATAAAATTATTTTGATTCATATTCGTGAAAAAATTACATCGAATAGGTATTCCTAAATTTTCACAATCATTACTTTGATACAGGGCAAAATCCCAATCTTCATCTATACTAGCGCTTATATTAAATCCTAATTGACCAGAAGCACCTGTTCTGAATCGATACCAAGCTGAATTAGTTTCACCTATAGCGGCATCAGTTCCTTTACAATTTACCCGCCCGCCATTAAAGTCATCTATACCAAAACCATTCACACCACCATTGTAAGGTGTATTGGTGCAAATAGGTATTGCATCAATACAATCACTTGAAACTTGAGAGAATGTGCGTGATACACAACAAATCAAAACAAAAAGAAATAAGATTCGGGTTGTTTTCATTACGAGGATAAAACCTAAATTTAAGTTGAATGAAAACCACCTTCTAAATTATGTTGTGAAATGCCCAAATTCTAACATAAAGTGGCATTTAATGTATATCTTTAGACCCAGTAAGCGACCTATTTAAACATACAAAATTGGTCAATCAAAAAGGAAGTGAATAAAATTAACAGTTGCATCAATATTTAGTGAGTAATAAACTAATTTTATTCAACTACAAATTTCTAAAAGTTTCATCATACAATGAACTTGTTTCAAGGTCAAAATTTAAAAATTCATAATTCTCTTTCTGGTAAAAAAGAAAACTTCAAACCAATAAATGAAGGTCATATTGGTATGTACGTATGCGGACCAACAGTGTATAGTAATGTGCATTTGGGTAACTGCCGTACATTCATGTCATTTGATATGATTTTTAGATATTTTAAGCACTTGGGCTATAAAGTACGTTATGTGAGAAATATTACCGATGCTGGTCATTTGGTAGACGATGCAGAAGACGGAGAAGATAAAATTGCCAAAAAAGCACGATTAGAAAAGTTAGAACCCATGGAAGTGGTTCAGCGTTACACGGTTGACTTTCATTCGATTCTACAAAAATTCAATTTTTTACCACCAAGTATTGAACCCACAGCAACAGGTCATATTATTGAGCAGATTGAAATTATCAAAGATATTATTGAAAAAGGCTTTGCTTATGAAAAGAACGGATCAGTATATTTTGATGTAGTTAAATTCAATACGACCAATGAATATGGCAAATTAAGCGGAAGAAAGCTTGAAGATATGATTGCCAATACCCGTGCGTTAACCGCTCAAGATGAGAAACGAAATCCGCAAGATTTTGCCTTATGGAAAAAAGCCGAGCCACAACATATTATGAGATGGCCTTCGCCTTGGGGCGACGGTTTTCCGGGGTGGCATTTAGAGTGTACTGCGATGAGTACTAAATATTTAGGGGAGACATTTGATATTCATGGCGGGGGAATGGATCTAAAATTTCCGCATCACGAATGTGAAATTGCACAAGCAGAAGCAAGTAATGGTGCCTCACCTGTGAACTATTGGCTGCATGCCAATATGTTGACTTTAAACGGTAAAAAAATGGCAAAATCAACCGGAAATAGTTTACTTCCTGAAGAAATTTTTTCTGGTAATAATACTATTTTAAGTAAAGCTTTTTCGCCAACAGTAGTTCGATTTTTTATGATGCAGGCCCATTATACTAGTATCTTAGACTTAAGTAATGATGCTCTTTTGGCGTCTGAAAAAGGATTTAACCGTTTACTTGACGCTCTAGTAATTTTATCAAAACTTGATACTGCTAAGGATTCAAATTTCGATGTTAAAAACTGGAAACAAAAGTGCTATGATGCTATGAATGACGATTTTAATTCGCCCATTCTTATTGCACATTTGTTCGATGCTGTGAAGCATATTAACCTCATCAAAGAACAAAAAGAAACTATTACTTCAGAAGACAGAACCTTATTAGAAAAGACAATGAATACCTTTATTTTTGAGGTCTTAGGCTTGCAAGTAAAGAATGAACATCAAAATGATGAAGGCAAATTATCTGGTGTGGTTGATTTATTAATCCAATTGAGAAAACAGGCAAGAGATAATAAAGATTTTGCAACTTCAGATAAGATTAGAGATCAACTCTTAGCCCTTGGCATTCAGTTAAAAGATGGTAAAGACGGTACAACCTTTAGTGTTTCTTAAAACGCTAATTTTTTGAATTTTTTAGTATTATTGAGATTCTTGACTTGTTGGGAATGAACAAAAATTGATTTGTGAAAAAAATATTGATAAGCCCCTTTGTTTTAATTATTAGGTTCTATCAAATGGCGATTTCGCCCTATACGCCATCTGCCTGTAGATACTCTCCTACCTGTTCTCACTATTCGATTGAAGCATTAAAAAAGTATGGTCTTTTCAAAGGGGGTTGGTTGGCTGTTAAAAGGATTGGGAGTTGTCATCCTTGGGGTGGTAAAGGTTATGATCCAGTTCCGTAATGCCGGATGACAACTCGCCAGCGCACCAGCTCGCCTGTTCACTAAAAATGTGCACTGCACATTTTTTTAACGCTCCATCGCCTTGGGGCGGTAAAGGTTTTGATCCAGTTCCGTGAAAAGGATGATAACTCGCCAGCGCACCAGCTCGCCTGTTCACTAAAAATGTGCACTGCACATTTTTTTAACGCTCCAT
>CAZKQM010000037.1:13591-27892 GCA_964554895.1 uncultured Maribacter sp.
CACATTTTTTTAACGCTCCATCGCCTTGGGGCGGTAAAGGTTATGATCCAGTTCCTTGATTAAATATCACTTGATATGAAAGCGCTTCAATTTTGTCTCATAATCTATGGTTAAAAAGAACATAGGTCTTTAGTGTATTTCACTATCTTAGCTTTTCTAAATTAAAATTTTATGTATTTCCTAGGTATTATCTGGAACCCCAACGAAACCCTTTTTAGTCTCGGTCCGCTTCAAATTAAATATTACAATCTTCTCTGGATTTCAGCCTTTGCCATCGGATGGTTTATCATGAAACGCATCTTTAATCATGAGAAAAAAAGTATAGAACAACTTGATGCCTTATTCATTTACACTGTTTTGGGTACCATGCTTGGTGCACGTTTAGGTCATGTTTTATTTTATCAATCTGAACTCATAACCTCAGATCCCTTATCAATATTACTTCCTATTAAAACAAATCCTGAATTTAAATTTACGGGTTTCGCTGGCCTAGCAAGTCATGGTGCAACTATTGGTATCATTATAGGTATGTTTCTCTATGTGCGTAAATATTCTGAAATGAAGATTTTATGGATATTAGACCGACTTGTAATTCCTTCAGCCATAGGTGCTTTTTGTGTAAGATTAGGTAACTTTTTTAACTCTGAAATAAACGGTAAAATTACAGATGAATCATTTCCCCTTGCTGTTAAATTTGTCAGAGATACTGATGATATGCTTCCTTCTAAAGCGCTGGCAATAACCAAAGAAAAATCTTTGAACGCTGCCTATAAAGCCATAGAAAACAACTCAGAATTTTCACAAGAATTATTAAATATACCTTATCGTCATCCGGCACAATTGTATGAAGGGGTAGCCTATATTTTTGTTTTTGCAATTTTGTATTTCCTTTATTGGAAAACAGATAAGAAAAATAAATCGGGTTATTTATTTGGGTTGTTTCTAGTGTTACTGTGGTCAATTAGATTTTTAGTAGAATATGTTAAGAAAAGTCAAGGTGGGTTTGAAGAGACATGGGGTGTATTCTCAACAGGGCAATGGTTAAGTATACCCTTTATACTAATTGGTCTTTATTTTATGTTTAAAAAGAATAAAACCGTTCAACATTAAACTATACTGATGGATAGAAAATTAATAGCAATGCTAATAATTTCAGGATTATTAGGGGTTTTGAGCTGCAAACAAAAGCCTAAAATGACCATCAAAACTGAACCCATCGTTTTCAAAAAAGAAGGCGAATTAACCATCAGAAAACAAAAGGTTGATACACTCATCACTACCCTAAATATTGAAATTGCTGAAACCCTTTATGAAACTCAAACGGGCTTAATGTATCGCGAAAGTATGAATGATAATCAGGCGATGCTCTTTATTTTTCCTGATGAGCAAATTCATAACTTTTACATGAAAAACACGGCACTACCGCTTGATATTATTTTCATCAAAGAAGATTTGACTATTGCTAGTTTTCAAGAAAATACAGTGCCTTATGATGAAAGCGGACTTTCTTCGCAAGTTCCTGTAAAATATGTTCTCGAAGTTAAAGCCGGTTTAGCACAAAAATGGCTGCTTGAAATAGGCGATAAAATAATGTTTCAAAAAGAATAAATTTTGCAAGTAGATGTAAAAGAATTACAACTAAATACCGAAGGCGGCATCATAGCCGTTACAAAATTCTTTTCTCAAAACAAGTCTACACACACTATTGTCATTTCTTCAGCAACAGGCGTTTTACAAACGTATTATTCAAAATTTGCCACCTTTTGTGTTTCAAAAGGTATAGTCGTTTACACTTTTGATTACATAGGTATTGGAAAATCAAATGCATCAATTAATGCATTGAAAAAGCAAACGGGCAATCTTATTTCTTGGGGACAAAATGATCAAGCCCGTGTTACTGCTTTGGCCAAACAAGAAAATCCGGCAACAGCTTTAACCCTTATAGCTCATAGTATTGGGGGACAATTAGTTGGTTTTAATGGAAACCACCATTTAGTTGATAAGGTAATTTTAGTTGCTTCTCAAAATGGATATTGGAAATTTTTTACAGGATTAAACAGGATAAAAATGTGGCTATTTTGGTATGTTATATTACCTGTTAGCACTTCTTTATTTGGATATTTCCCGGCTAAAAAACTGGGTTTATTTGAAAATTTACCAAAAGGAATGGTAGAAGAATGGAGGTCTTGGGGAAGACAAAAAGAATATATGATGCATTTTAAAAATGGACAGTTTCTTTTTGACCAAATAAAACTTCCTATTTTGGTGTGGAGCTTTCCTAAAGATACTTTTGCACCAAGATCTGCAGTTGATTGGATGGCAAAACAATACACAAATGCCGATATAACTAGAATTCATTATCCATCAGAAAACAAGAAACAACCGGGTCATTTTGGCTTTTTCAAATCTGCTTTTAAAGCCTTGTTTTGGGAGCAAAATGTTAACTGGATTCTCACAAATTCTTTAGAAGGATGAACTATTTATTAGAAGGACAAGAATCAGCACGGTTAAAGTATCGAAAATTAGAAAAAAATGACTTTGATGTATGGTTACCTTTTCATCAAAACCAAGAAGGAAATCAGTTTTGGGTGGGCTTACCAGAAGACCCTTCAAAAGCATGTGAGCATTGGTTCAAAAAGGCCTTTCATCGCTATGAAAAGAATTTAGGCGGTATGAATGCACTAATCGAGAAAAACACCCATCAATTCATTGGACAGTGTGGGTTATTGGTGCAAACTGTTGATGGTGTTGAAGAACTAGAAATTGGCTACTCTATCTTACCAAAATATTGGCGTAACGGATATGCCACTGAAGCAGCTCAAAAATGTAAGGAGTTTGCACGTGAAAATAATTTTGCCAAATCTTTGATTTCAATCATTCATGTAGACAATATTGGCTCTCGAAAAGTTGCTTTAAATAACGGTATGCATCTGGATAAAACTACGGTTTATGATGCAAACAAGGTCGATATTTATAGAATAGCACTATGAAACACTGGGCCGTATATGTAGATAATAATTCGAACAAAAATCGATTCATTAAAAGCCTACTAAAAGGTCAAATGAATGAAACCTTCTCGGAATTAACAGGCAGTAAAATTAGTTTGTTTTCAAAAAACACTATAGAGACTTTGATTGATGAAGAAGAAAAACATGGTACCAAGATAATTACAAAACAGCACGCCCAAGACCTGAAAACAATGTCAAGTGGTGAACAAAAAAAAGCGCTGCTTGAGTTTTTATTGAAAAGTGACGCATCATGCATTATACTTGATAATCCGTTTGATAATTTAGACAAAAGCGCTCAAATCAAATTAATGGAGCAACTTTCTCAAAAAGCCAATCAAATACATTTTATTCAATTGATTAGTCGTAAAAGAGACGTATTACATTTTATGACCGATTATTTTTTTTTGAAGGATACATTGCTCGAACCCATTCAAAACCCTGATTCCTTTATTAATAATGAGGCTTCTATTGTTTATAAAGAAAAAATTCCTGAACCCTTACATCAAACCAACTATACAAATGAAACATTAATCGATCTTAAAAACGTTAGCGTTCATTTTAATAAAAAACCTATTTTAAATGCGATTAATTGGAAAATTAAAGTTGGCGAATTTTGGCAACTCATTGGTAAAAACGGAAGCGGAAAAACTACACTTATTTCTATGCTTACAGGAGAAAACCCGAAAGGCTACGGACAAGATATTTTTCTTTTTGGCTACAAAAAAGGTTCAGGTGAAAGCATTTGGGACATCAAAAAATATATTGGTTATTTCACTCCTTCAATGACCGATTCATTTAAAGGCAATCATACCATAGAACATATGCTGATTTCGGGTTTCAATGATTCTATCGGACTTTATATCAAACCCTCTGAAGCACAAGTAGGTTTAGCGAAGAAATGGTTAGCATTAATTGGTATGTGGTCAATTAAAGACATGCTCTTTAGTGAACTTTCAAGAGGTCAACAGCGATTAGTCATGACGGCTAGAGCAATGATAAAACAACCTCTACTCTTGATTCTTGATGAGGCTACTGCAGCGCTTGATGATGCTTCGGCCTCATTATTGGTAAACTTAGTCAATAAAATTTCAAAGGAAAGTACAACAACAATTCTCTTTGTTTCACATAGAGATGAACCCAATTTGAAACCTAATGCTGTGTTTGAACTGAAAATGACCGCAAATGGTTCGAGAGGTGTTGTGGTATAAATTTAATATTGAATTAAAACTTGGCATTCTGAGAAAGCAAAACGACGAGGAATCTTACTGCAACCAAAAAACGAAAGGGCAAAAGAAGAACGAAAGGATATAGTAACCTTAGAAAAAAAGAGCCACTACATAGTGGCTCTTTTTACTATTTATTTGATATATACTTATTCCTTTGCCTCGCCTGACTTCACACTCTTATTTAAAAAACCAAACATCACTGGTGTGGCAATAAATAATGATGAATAGGTACCGATTAAGATACCAACAATCATGGCGAACATGAATCCTCTTAACGACTCACCACCAAAAGTAAATATGGCTAACAATACTACTAAAGTGGTTAAAGATGTATTCAAAGTTCTACTTAAAGTACTGTTTAATGCTAAGTCAACATTTGCACCACCTCGCCATCCTTTCTCTCCAATAATCTCGCGAATACGGTCAAATACTACAACCGTATCATTCAGCGAATACCCAATTACTGTCAGTATTGCTGCAATAAAGGCCTGATCAATTTCCATATTAAAAGGCATTATAGTACCAAATATTGAGAAAACTCCGAGCACAATTAAAACATCGTGCGCCACTGCAATAACAGCACCTAGTGAAAATTGCCATTTTCTAAAACGAATTAAAATGTATAAGAAAACAACGACCAATGAACCGAGAATGGCCCATAAAGCATTTTTCTTAATATCATCAGCAATAGTAGGCCCAACCTTACTTGATTGCATTATACCTACCGTTTTTTCATCACTACCTATAACGAAATTGTCTTTCGTCATTCCGTCAGGTAAATATTTTTGCAAAGCAGTAAAGAGTTTACCTTGAATCTCTTTATCAACCTCTGTACCTTCAACATCAACCTTATACGGAGTGGTTATTTTAATTTGATTCGCTTCTCCAAATCGCTTTACATTAGTACCACTACCAAATACATCATTTAATTCAGATGCTATTTGAGATGAATTAACTTGCTTTTCAAATCTTACTTGGTATGATCTACCACCTATAAAATCAACCCCCTGTTGTAAACCAGGGCCTGCCAATAATGAAAATAAACCAACAGCGACTGCAATTCCTGAAATAACAAAGGCAATGGTACGTTTTGATAAGAATTTGATTTTAGAACCAGTAAATAAATTCTTAGTCAAAGCTGTTGAGAAATCAAGACTTCTTCCTTTACCACTCAAGTACCAATCAACTAATAATCTTGTTACAAAGATTGCTGTGAATAAAGAGGTAAGAATACCTATGATTAAGGTAGTGGCAAATCCTTTTATAGGTCCTGACCCAAAAAGGAATAAAATTACCGCTGTTAAACCAGTGGTTATGTTCGCATCTAAAATTGAAGATAAGGCATTATTAAAGCCATCAGCTACTGCTAAACTTTTTCCTTTACCTTTTGCCAACTCTTCTTTAATGCGCTCAAAAATAAGCACATTCGCATCAACTGACATGCCTATAGTTAGTACAATACCTGCAATACCTGGTAAGGTTAAAACAGCCTTAAAACTTGTTAAGGCTCCGAATATTAATAAGATGTTTAATAACAGAGCGATATCTGCAAAACCACCTGCTTTACCGTAATAAAAAATCATCCAAAGTAATACAATTGCCATCGCAATCATAAAAGACATAAAACCACTATCAATGGCTTCTTGGCCTAAAGACGGACCTACAATTTCAGATTGAATAATTTCTGCTCTTGCAGGCAATTTACCTGCTCTTAATACATTAGCGATATCCTTTGTTTGTGCTAAAGTAAAAGTACCTGTAATTTCTGTGCTTCCACCCGAAATACCCCCAGCAACAGAACAGCCTGGTGCGGTGTAAACCTTGTTATCTAGTACAACGGCAATACCCGTATTATTTAGGTTGGCATCGCTCGTCAATTTTTGCCAATCTTTAGCGCCTTTGGTGTTCATTGTCATACCAATGGCTGGCTTATTAAATTGATCGAATTGATCACGAGCATCACTAACCACATCGCCGCTCATTCTTGGTTTACTATCTCTATTTGATTTTAAGGCATATAAATCTACGGTTACACTTTCTTCTGTATCAGGTCTTGCCCAAACAAATTTGGCAAACTTAATATCATTAGGTAACAAGCGTCTTATTTGCGGCATTCTCAAATACTCGCTAATTTGAGCCGTGTCTTTTATGGCTGCTCTAAATACTGCATTGTTGCCTTGTGGTGCAAATTGTAAAATATCTAACGGATTTACAATACTTGCAACATCTTCAACACTGGATAAAAGAGAATCTAATTCCTGCTCCGGCTTCTCCTCTTTTACTTCATTTACATCTACTATTTCCTTTAATTTTTCATTCGCTAAACGATAAAAAGTACTAAAGCTTGGGTTGGTTTCTTGATAGGTTTCCCAAAATTCTAATTGTGCCGTACTCGAAAGTAGGTCTTGAGCACGCTCAATATCACGTGCACCAGGTAATTCAACTAGAACACGACCTGAAGTACCAATTCTTTGAATATTTGGCTGTGTAACACCAAAACCGTCAATACGCTTTCTTAATACTTCAAAAGCAGATACGATTGACTCATCAATTTTAGTACTGATGATCGGCTTTACCTGATCATCACTCATTTGAAAGTTTATCACATCACTCAGACCTTTGTTCGCAAAAATATCAGGCGATGCTAATTTGCTATCTCCTTTACTCTTTTCAAAAGCTTCAAAAAACAAATCTAAATAGGTGTCATCACTACTTTTTGATGCCGTATCAGCATCTGCCAATGCCTTAACAAAAACTGGGCTCTTAGAATTATTAGCAAGACCTTTAAGAATGTCTTTTACAGATATTTGTAGCGTAACGTTAATACCACCCTTTAAATCGAGACCTTTATTTAATTGATTTTTCTTAGCCGAATTATAGGTTGCATACCCAAAAATAGAATTTTGACCTATCGAATCTAGGTAATTTTTGGTTTCTAATTCACGAGCTTCAGTATCTTTTATAGTGTTACCCGGAAATTTTTGTGCGACAAACGCGTCGGCTTCTTTCTCGACTTTATTTGCTATGAAAGTGTATGATAATTGATAAATACTAACGAGAGCAAATAAAAAAGCGAATAGCTTTACAAGTCCTTTATTTTGCATGGATTTTGTTATTTTTTGATGGTTTTCTTACCAGCGTGCAAATATAGGATTTACACAAAGAAATGGCAATTTATTTAATAGTTATTGTGCGAAATGAAAACATCCCACACAATGGCGGGATATTTTTTTTAAAATTCAGAATGCGTGATTCTCTACAACTCTAACAACCCATTCGTTTTGGTTACCCCTGCGGCACTTTCTTGCATTTTTGCCTTTTCAGCATCACTTAAAGGAATGTCAACAATTTTTTCGATTCCGTTTCTACCTAAGATTACAGGTACGCCAATGCAAATATCATTAAGACCGTATTCGCCTTCCAAAAAGGTTGAACAAGGAAACATTTTTTTCTGATCGCAAGCTATCGCTTGAACCAAACCTGAAACAGCTGCACCTGGCGCGTACCAAGCACTTGTTCCTAATAATTTAGTTAAAGTCGCTCCACCTACTTTAGTATCTTCAACCACCTGTTGAAGTCTGTCTGCTGATAAAAACTCAGCGACTTTAATACTGTTTCTTGTAGCGTGAGAAGCTAGAGGCACCATACCTTTATCACTATGACCGCCAATTACCATACCATCAATATCAGAAATTGGTGCTTCCATTGCTTCGGCTAATCGGTATTTAAATCGAGCGCTATCAAGCGCACCACCCATACCAATGATTTTATGGTTTGGTAGGTTTGTTGTTTTGTGAACCAAATAAGTCATGGTATCCATTGGGTTACTCACTACAATTAGTGTAACATTCGGTGAATGTTCAATTAAACTGGCAGAAACTGATTTTACAATTCCGGCATTGATTCCTATTAATTCTTCACGTGTCATTCCAGGTTTTCTAGGAATACCTGAAGTGATTACTGCTATGTCGCTTCCTGCAGTTTTCGAATAGTCACTTGTTGAACCTGTTATTTTTGTGTCAAAACCATTTAAAGATGCGGTTTGCATTAAATCCATAGCTTTTCCTTCGGCATAGCCTTCTTTGATATCTAATAAAACTACTTCAGAAGCAAAATTTTTAATGGCGATATATTCAGCACAACTAGCTCCAACAGCTCCTGCGCCTACAACAGTAATTTTCATGAAAATATGTTTTTAAATTTTTTCAAAAATACAAATTCTCAAAAGATTTTGCTGAATGAAATCTACTCAAATTCAAAAGCTTAAACCGTAAAAAACATCGATGAAATACAATACTTGTTAAAAATAGATGCAGTTCAACGAAGATATCGGTATTCGATTACCATACATCGAATTTTAGCAATACACCAGACGCACCAACCGTTAAAATTAAAGTATTAACCCCGAATCAACTTGCTCGCTTGCAAGTGTTTAAAACCTACCAGATGAAAAGAATATTTTCATTTATATCCATATTAGCAATCATTTTTGCTAGTAATTGTTCTCGTATACCAGAAAACAATGATCCCGTTATTGGAAAATGGATAAAAGTAGATATCGAAACTTCTATTCAAAATTCGAATACCAAAAATGAATGGATATTCAATGATGTTTATTTAGGTCGTTTTCATTCATACGAAAATGAAAGACTGGAAGTAATCACTGATTTTCAATGGGATGAAGAAGATGGAATTTATACTATTTCTTATCCAGGATTAGAAAATAAGGCCAACGATGTAGTTCAGATTTCCGATTCTGAGGAAGGTATACTTCTTAAAAATATGCAAGGCCAAATTCTAGCCTATCGACAAAATTAATACGCCCCATTAATACCAAAAAAAACCTGTTCATCAAGTGAACAGGTTTTTTTGTATTAAGACGTTTTTTAATTATACATCAATGTTAGCGTATACAGCATTTTTTTCAATGAATTCTCTACGTGGTGGTACTTCATCGCCCATTAACATTGAGAAAATACGATCAGCCTCAGTAGCATTTTCAATGGTTATTTGCCTTAAGGTTCTAAACTCAGGATTCATAGTAGTATCCCATAATTGAACAGCATTCATTTCACCCAAACCTTTGTAACGTTGAATACTTACGCCACCACTATAACTATCAGCGATAGCATCGCGCTCTTCATCATTCCAAGCATACCTTTTCTTCTGACCTTTCTTAACCAAATATAATGGTGGTGTAGCAATATAAACATGACCATTATCAATTAATTCACGCATATATCTAAAGAAAAAGGTAAGAATCAGGGTTTCAATGTGACTACCATCAACATCGGCATCACACATAATAACCACTTTATGATATCTCAGTTTTTCAATATTTAATGCCTTACTATCATCCTCGGTACCAATTGTAACACCAAGTGCAGTATAAATATTTTTAATCTCTTCATTATCAAAAACACGGTGAGGCATTGCCTTTTCAACGTTTAAAATTTTACCACGCAGGGGTAAAATAGCCTGAAAATTTCTATCGCGACCTTGCTTTGCCGTACCCCCTGCAGAATCTCCCTCAACTAAGAACACTTCACAATTTTCAGGATCTTGATCTGAACAATCTGATAATTTACCAGGCAAACCGCCAATACTCATGACCGTTTTTCGCTGTACCATTTCACGCGCTTTAGTTGCTGCGTGACGCGCCTGAGCGGCAAGAATGACTTTTTGAACAATTACCTTAGCGTCATCAGGATTTTCTTCAAGATAATTGGTTAACATCTCAGAAACTGACTGACTAACCGCAGAAGATACTTCACGGTTACCTAATTTAGTTTTTGTTTGACCTTCAAATTGTGGTTCTGCAACTTTTACAGATACAATTGCCGTTAAGCCTTCACGAAAGTCATCGCCTTGAATATCAAATTTCAATTTATCAAGCATTCCTGAAGCCTCGGCATACTTTTTTAAGGTACCCGTAAGTCCTCGACGAAAACCAGATAAATGTGTTCCCCCTTCATGGGTGTTAATATTGTTTACATACGAATGTAAATTCTCAGTGTAAGAAGTGTTATAGACCATAGCCACCTCAACCGGAATACCATTTTTCTCTCCTTCCATAGAGATAACCGTCTGTATCAATTGCTCGCGATTACCATCTAAGAACTTCACAAATTCTTTCAGACCTTCATTAGAAAAGAAGGTTTCACTCAAGAAACCAGATTCGCTTTCTTTATCTTTTACGCGTTTATCGGTAATTGTAATGGTAACACCCTTATTCAAATAGGAAAGCTCACGCATTCTATTTGAGAGTGTTTCATAACTATAATCAATAGTTTGCGTAAATATGGTAGTATCAGGCAAGAAAGTTACCTCAGTACCTCTTTCTTTGGTTGTACCAGTACTTTTTACAGGATACTCCGCCTTACCACGTGAATATTCTTGTTCCCAAACTTTACCATCTTTAAATACGGTCGCCTTTAAATGACTTGATAAGGCATTTACACACGAAACACCTACCCCATGTAAACCACCCGATACTTTATATGAATCTTTATCAAATTTACCGCCGGCACCAATCTTGGTCATTACTACCTCTAAGGCAGAAACACCTTCTTTTTTATGCATTCCTACTGGAATACCACGGCCATTATCTCTAGTTGTGATTGAATTATCTTCATTAATGGTCACGTCAATTCTATCACAATGACCACCCATAGCTTCATCTATAGAGTTATCTACTACTTCGTATACTAAATGATGTAAACCTCTAACACCAACATCACCGATGTACATTGACGGACGCATTCGCACGTGTTCCATACCCTCAAGGGCCTGAATACTATCTGCCGAATATGCCTTCATTGGGGTATTGTCTTTTTTAGTTTCTTCTTGAGGTTTTTTGTTCTTTTCAGCCTCGTTTTTTGCTTCTTCGCTCATAAATAAAATAGCTTGTATTCATTTAAAATTTTGCAATCTTACAAATATACTCAATAGCCTAGGAAATATAGCGTTTTCACTATTCTCGAAGCTTGAAGTTATTAACAAAAATTGTGGAAAATCTTTGCATTAAAATCAATCGATTTTAAGCACCTTTTTATAGCCATTTAATGGCTTGTTCTCAGATATTTATAAAAAAGAAAAGTCTAACTTTTCAGTCAGACTTTTCGCTAATTACAAAAAATTGAGATTTGGTTTATTTAAATTCTTAATAAGCATCAGCATGCACGTTAGCTACAGCACGCCCAGAAGGATCATTCATGTTTTTAAATGCCTCATCCCATTCTAAAGCTATTTGCGTACTACATGCTACTGAAGCCTCTTGTGGCACACAAAGGGCAGCCGCATCAGAAGGAAAATGTTCTTCAAATATTGAACGATAGTAAAACTCTTCTTTTGAGGTCGGTGTTTGTATGGGGAATCTAAATTTTGCGTTTGCTAATTGCTCGTCGCTTACCGCCTTTTCAACCACCTCTTTTAAAGTGTCAATCCAACTATACCCTACCCCATCTGAAAATTGTTCTTTTTGACGCCATGCGACACTTTCAGGAAGCATATCTTCAAAAGCTTTGCGTACCACCCATTTTTCCATACGCTCGCCATTTATCATTTTATCTTGTGGTTTGATACTCATAGCAACATCCATAAATTCTTTATCCAAAAACGGAACACGACCTTCTATACCCCAAGCAGCTAAAGATTTGTTTGCTCTCAAACAATCATACATATGAAGTTTGCTCAATTTACGAACGGTTTCTTCATGAAACTCTTGCGCATTGGGTGCTTTATGAAAATATAAATAGCCTCCAAAAAGTTCATCTGCACCTTCACCTGACAACACCATTTTGATACCCATTGACTTAATTACTCTTGCCATTAAATACATAGGCGTTGACGCCCTGATGGTAGTAATGTCATAGGTTTCTAAATTGTAAACTACATCTTTAATGGCATCTAAACCTTCTTGAATGGTAAATTTAATTTCATGATGAACAGTACCAATGTGGTCAGCCACTTTTTGAGCTGCTGCTAAATCAGGTGAACCCTCTAGCCCAACTGAAAAAGAGTGTAATTGAGGCCACCAAGCATCTTTGGTATCATCAGATTCGATTCTTTTTTGCGCATATTTTTTTGCAATTGCAGAGGTTACCGACGAATCTAATCCGCCAGAAAGTAAAACGCCATACGGTACATCTGACATTAATTGTCTACGCACTGCTGCCTCTAAAGCATCTTTTATTTTTGCAATACTAGTTTCGTTTTCTTTCACGGCATCATACTCCATCCAATCACGTTTGTACCAGCGCTTTAACTCGCCACTTTTACTTTGTAAAAAGTGACCCGGAGGAAATAATTCAATTTTTGAACAAGTTCCTTCTAAGGCTTTTAATTCTGAAGCAACATAAAAAGTACCGTTTTGATCCCAACCCATATAAAGTGGAATAATACCCATATGATCTCGAGCAATAAAATACTCATCTTTTTCTGCGTCATATATTGCAAAACCAAAAATACCGTTCATCTCATCTAAAAATGAAACTCCCTTCTTTTTGTAAAGTGCTAATATTACTTCACAATCAGATTCGGTTTGAAAATCATAGGTATCTTCAAATTGCTTTCGAAGTTCTCTATGGTTATAAATTTCGCCATTGGCTGCTAAAATTAATTTACCATCCGGACTCAATAAAGGTTGTTTTCCTGAAGCCGGATCCACGATGGCTAAACGTTCATGCGCCAAAATAGCTTTTTCATCGGCATATATTCCATTCCAATCTGGTCCTCTATGTCTAACTTTTTTCGACATTTCAAGAAGTTTGGGCCTTAAAACATCTGCATTTTCTTTCAAATCAAAGGCACATACAATTCCACACATAATAGATAGATTTATTTCATTTATAGTACAAAAGTTGTTATTTACTTTCAATGATACAATATAAATTGACTAATAGATTATAAATTGTAATTATTTACTTATATATAAGATTGAATTGAAACAATTTAATAGAACTACTGGTTTAAATACTACGTTCTGTAAGGAATACCGAATTTTTCGACCCTTACTATATTGTTAACTATAATAAAGAACACACTTATGAAAAATGTACTAACTATTGCAGTGATGGCATTGACAATGATTTTTTCAATGGAAGCCAACGCTCAAAAAATTCCTGGATTAGATAAAAGCCCAATGGATGCAGCTGCTTATCCGTCAAGTTATAAAGTAGCTGATAAAACAGCTAAGATAACTTATAGTCGACCTAAATTGAAAGGTAGAGATGCTATGGAATTAATGACTAAAGGTGGACCAGTATGGAGAACTGGTGCTAATGAAGCGGCTGAAGTGACTTTTTACAAAGATGTTAAGTTTGGAGGAGGAGAAGTTAAAGCTGGAACCTACTCGTTATTTACAATGCCAGGCGAAAATGAATGGACCATAATTTTGAACAGCAAGTTAAATCAATGGGGGTCTTATTCATATGATGAAACTGCTGATGTAGCTAGAGTTAAGGTTAGCGCTTCGAGTGATGAAACATCAGTCGAAGATTTTGCTATTCTATTCAATGAGGTCGAAGGAGGCGCTCACATGGTAATGGCTTGGGGAACTATTAGAGTTGCTGTACCCATTATGATGTAGTGCTTTTCAACACATTAAATAATTTATGAACCGAGGTCTTAAGACTTCGGTTTTTTTGTTTAAACTTCTTCTAAAATTTCAGTATTTTTCATTTGACTAGCTCGACCTTTGAAAAAACTGTATTTCAAATTAGGATAAAACCTAGAAATACCCACAGCCTCAGAAATACATTTATTTAAGAATTTATCTAAACTTTTATATTTCAAATTTACCGACATTCTATAGTTAAATAAATCATCATATTTTCGTAGATAAACCCCTTTAATTTCATCGCTAAGAATATTTAAATGTATTCTTTTACGCTTATAGTCAAAATCAATGTCTGTAGCATTATAGGTATACGCGATAATCATTTTGTGAAATGATTCAAATAAGGTCATATTACTTTTATCCATGCAACTGATATCTACTAATAACTTCATATCAGCTTTAAAACTATTTACTTTTGTTTTCATTATTTTATTTTTGGTTAAATAAT
>CAZKQM010000038.1:0-8851 GCA_964554895.1 uncultured Maribacter sp.
GCACTTAAGGCAATAACAGGAGTTTGGCTAATTCGTTTATCTTTTTGATTACGGATTATATGCGTTATTTCAAATCCGTTTTTATTAGGCATCTTTAAATCCATTAAAATCAAATCAATATTTTGATTGTGTAGAATTTTCAGTCCCTGATCAGCATCTTCAGTAATATATACGTGGCAATGCCATGATTTTAGTCTTTCCTCAATCAATTTTTGATTTAAGAGATTATCCTCAAACACCAAAATATGTAAACCTTTAACCTTGTCTAATTGCTCTTTTGAGATTTTAGTATTGGTTTGTTTTGCGATGACCTGAGCATTTCCAATTTCAAAAGGAATTTCAAAACTAAAGCTTGTTCCTTTACCTAATTCGCTTGTTACCTTGATATTTCCCCTAAGATTCTCTATAATTTGCTTCACAATTGGTAGCCCTAGTCCAGTACCACCATATTTTGCGTAAGTGCTGGAATCAGCTTGTTTGTATGAATCAAAAATATGTGCTAGGTGCTCTTTTGAAATACCGATTCCGGTATCAATGACCTCAAAACCTAGAAGTACTTTTTTGTTGTCCTTTTTAATGACTTTGATATGCAAGCGAATACTACCTTGCTTCACAAATTTGATGGCGTTACCTAAAAGATTGAGGAACACTTGGCTAAGTTTCGACGGGTCGCCTATTAAGGCAATGGGTATGTTCTCATCTATTATGGTTGTACATCTTACGTTTTTATTTGAAATCAGTGTTTTAGCCAAATAAGACACGTCGCCTATCACAGTTCTAAAATCAAAATTTACCTTTTCAAAACTCTCTAAACCTGATGAAAGCTTGGCGTAATCGAGTAATTCATTGATGATCTCTAGTAATGAATAAGATGCTTTGTGAATCGCATGAACTCGTTCAATCTGCTGCTGATTCATGTCCTCATCTTCTTTCAAAAGGTCAGTAAACCCAATTATTCCATTTAGGGGAGTGCGAATCTCATGACTCACTTGAGCAATTAGTCGGGTTTCATTTTTATGGACTTGATTATTTGCTTTACGATTTAAAACGGATGCATCTTCAGAAATTTCTTTTTCACTGGTGCCCTTAGGATCAAAAATTTTGTCTTCTAACTTATTTTTGAAAGTGTTGAATGATTTTTGAAGGTATATGGCCTCCTTAGCAGTCAATTCGTCAAATGAAAAATCATGTAACGTTTGCTCAAGTCGAGATAACTGCGAAAGAATGATTTTTGATTTCAAAATACTAGGACGATTTTAATTTAAACAAAAGCTTTAAAAGGTTTTTTGGGTCTTTTCGTAGCTTCAGGATTCTTATAAAAATCACTAAACTTGGCGGTAACAGCAATTTATTGTTACCTACGGGTTCTATTGTGTTGTCAAATAGCTTAAATTGTAGGTTAAATAATTATTAAAATGAAAAAACTAGTATTTATCCTATGTGCTTTCTTGTTATGTAATTGCGGAGATGCACCCCAAAAAAAAGAAATGAGTTTAGAAGAACGTGCCAAAAAAATTCATGAAAAGGTAATCACTATTGATACACATGATGATATCAACGTCAAGAACTTTACAGATAGTGTAAATTATACGCAACGTTTAGATACCCAAATTAATATTCCTAAAATGAAAGAGGGTGGTCTCGATGTCGCCTGGCTAATTGTGTATACTGGTCAAGATACCTTGACCGATGATGGCTATGCCAAAGCTGCTGACAATGCACTATCTAAATTTGAGGCAATTCATAGACTTTGTGAAGAATACGCCCCTGATGACATAGAATTAGCGTTAACCTCAGATGATGTTCGACGCATTGACAAGGCAGGTAAAAAGGTAGCTATGATTGGTGTTGAAAATGCATTCCCAATCGGACTTGATATGAAAAACTTTGAAAAATATCATGAATTAGGAGCTAGATATATTTCGTTAGCCCATAACGGACATAGTCAATTTTCAGATTCGAATACCGGAGAAGTCGATGATACTTGGTTACATAATGGTTTAAGTGATATAGGTAAAGATGCTGTAAAAGAGATGAATAGACTCGGAATAATGATTGATGTATCACACCCATCAATCGAAGCTTTTAATCAAATGATTGTGCTTTCAAAAGCCCCTATTATTGCTTCTCATTCATCAGCAAGAGCGCTATGCAATCATAGTAGAAATTTAAATGATGATCAATTAAAAATGCTTAAAGAAAACGGTGGCGTGGTGCAAACCGTAGCGTTTAAGTCGTACTTAAATACTGAAAAATTTGAGGCTAGAAATAAGGAAGTTAAAGAGATTGAGAAGAAAGTAGCAGATTCTATGGGACTTAAAGTCATGACAAGACCCGAGGTAATGGCATTACCTTCAGATGAACGTGACGCCTATATTAGTTCATATATGAAAATACGGGCATTGGTTTCTGATAAAACCAAAACTATGAACAGCTTACCTCCTGCTGTTGATGTCGACGATTTTATAAATCATATTGATTATATGGTAGATCTTATCGGAATTGACCATGTAGGAATTAGCTCTGACTTTGATGGGGGTGGCGGAATTGAAGGCTGGTCAGATGCATCAGAAACTTTTAATGTTACTCTAGAATTGGTTAAACGTGGCTATACAGAAGATGAAATTGAAAAATTGTGGGGCGGTAATTTATTGCGTGTCTTAGATGAAGTACAGGAAATTGCGGCGAAAATGCAGCACCAATAAAAGTCATTTTTTATTCAAAAAAGCTGCGTTTATCAGGAAGTTGGCGAAACGAAAATGAATTAAACAACCATTATAAAATATGGTTAAAAAATATACTCAAAAAGAAATCGAGCTTAATAAGCTAATCCTAGACAAAGAAAATCCACGTTTTGCGGAACTTTATAATGGAAGTGACAAAGAGAGTGACATAGTAGAATATCTTCTATATACTGAATCAGCTGAAGAAGTTGCAGAGGCAATTTCTGAAGCCCAAGAGTTTTATGAAGACAGACCTCTTTGGGTTTTTAAATTAGATGATGGAAATTTTCTTGTTAAAGATGGTAACCGAAGATGTGCTGCCGTTAAAGCATTACAGACACCAAATAAGTATGATTTGGGCTTATCACGTTTCGAAATAAAAAAACTGCCAGTTTTAGAATACAATAAACTAGCGGATTTGGACAAAAGAATTCGACTTGAGCATAATAGTAACTTATTTAAGAAATGGGGTAGAATTGCTAAAGCAATAGAAATTTACAGACTGTTCTCAAGTGGAAATTCAATAGAATCCTTATCTGATATTGACTCAAATCCGAGGGATTTTATTAAAACCGCAACATTCTATCACAAAGCTGTTGCAATCAAAGGAGAAGATTTTAAAAAGTTGGTAAGAGAAGGAAGAGGCAAGACTGGTGGTAAAACAATTGTATTTGAACGACTTTTTAAAGTACGGAACAAGTGTGGTTATAATTTTGGGCGGAAAACAAGTGAAATAATTATAAAAGACAAAGACTTGTTTGAATCATTTGTAAATGCAATTGTAACTTACTTAATTCAAAACCCTGACACGTCTTCTAGAACTATTGATGATATCGGAGCAGATGCATTTTTAGATTTGCTCAAACCTTTTGGATTCCCACCTAATAAAACCGCTACAATAGGTTCAACAGCAGGAAGCGGGCAGACCAATTCTTCAACAAATACTCAATCTGATGTTAGTTCAACAAGTAGCAATGCTTCTAGTAGTGCTTCTAATTCAGGCAACACAGGAACAGGTAATACTAGCGGTAATTCAGGTTCGTCTAATACAGGAAACACAAATAATTCTAGCAGTGGTTCAGGAAGATATAGTGTTAAATCAAAACCAACTTTAAAGAGAAAACAAATACCTAGTCCTCTTAAAAAACTGATTGATGAGTGTTATTATTTAGATGAAAATAATTTTGCGAATGCCAAAACTGCATTAACTAGGGTTACTCTTGAATGTACACTTAAGTTTGTAGTGGAAAATACCAATAAACCAAACGGCAATCCGATAAAAACAGCCAATCATTTTGATTTAGCTTTTAAAGATAGAAGAAGCAATCCATTGCCATACACAAATTTTGATACATTAAAATCTAAATTCTCTGATTTAATCAAAGACACTGGAATCAGAAAAGCATTTGAAGACTTCGATATACAAAATCCACACCAAATAATTCATAATTATCGTGTAGCTGCTGTTCCTGCAAATGCAAAGGCTCTATGCGACAACTTGATTGATTTAATCGAGTTTATGCTTCAAGATGAAGCTGATTTGTTAAACTCATTAGATTTAACTAAGCTATAATATGTTTTATTCACCTTTAAGATATCCAGGCGGAAAAAATAAGCTATCAGCTTTTATTGCTAAAATATGTTTAGATAACAATATCAATGGACATTATGTTGAACCATATTCTGGTGGTGCTTCTGTAGCTTTGTTTTTACTAATTGAGGGATTTGTCGACAAAATAACAATAAACGATAGAGACCGTTCAATTTACTCTTTTTGGCATTCAGTTCTGAATAAAACTAACCAATTATGTGAATTGATAGAAAACGCAGAACTATCAATAGATGAATGGAAAAAACAAAAAGCAGTTCAATCGAATAAAAAAAAGGCCGATTTACTTGATTTAGGTTTTTCTACATTCTATTTAAATCGTACCAATCGTTCAGGAATAATTAACGCTGGAGTAATGGGCGGAATAGAACAAACAGGTAATTATTTAATGGATTGCAGATTTAATAAAACTGAACTAATACACAGGGTAAAAAACATTGCCTCTCACAAAAAAAACATACGACTTTATAAAAAAGATGCGGTCAAATTAATAGATAAAATAGAACAAGAAGCCCAAAATGACAACATAGTTTTTTATTTCGACCCACCTTATTATCTAAAAGCAAGTACGCTTTATATGAACCATTATGAAGATAAGAATCACAAAAGGGTAAGTGACAAGATTAAATCCATTCAAAACATTAAATGGATTGTTTCGTACGACAATGTTCCGGAAATTCAAAAGCTGTATGCGGAATGTTCCAAAAAAGAGTTTTCGTTTAAGCATACTGCTTATGAAATTAGAGAAGGAAAAGAAATAATGTTTTTTAGCGAAAATATTGAACAACCAGAAATCAAAGATTGGAATCCATTGAGATTTAAACTAAAAAGAGGAAAAACTACCGCCAACATTGTATATAAGTAATAGCGGTTTAAGTGATAAAAAGAGAGTATAAACATAAAACAAAGGTCAGTGCCAAACCGAAAGGTTTGTGAGTAAAAACCCGCTACTACTCATACACTAGACCGTTGTGAGCAATTTAATCAACCATCTCAATTTATATAAAAATGCCGATTACAATTTCTAATGATAATAATGAACGTATTGATTATCTATGCTCGGATATTTGGGATTTACCAACTCAAATGTGGGAACTTGAAAAATGGCTGGAAGTTGAAGGTAATAAGCTAAAAAAAGATAAATATGTAGCGGATATTGGATTTGAAATGAGAAGCGATGCCAGCGGAGGTGGAACTGTTTTAAACTCAAATATGATTACAATATTAAACTCAATCGGAATGGAAATTTATTTTTCTGAATATCCAACCGAAAAATAGCACGGAAAAATAACTATTGCCAAGAAAGCCTATAAACAATAAGGGCTTAGGTTTTAAATGCCAAGGTCTGCGTATATTTAGAATGTCGCAAAATCTTTGAACTTTTACTTTTATTAGGGCCAATAAACCATCTAGTCTAAAAGCGATTCGCCATTTAAATTGGTGGTCAAAATATCGCTCATCAAATCAAAAAAGGGTCGAATAGCCCTAAATCTTTGGTTTACTTCATTGAAAAAATTAGCCGAGAGTACGTCTTCATCAGAAAATTCATGAGTAAAGATGTACCCTTTTTTACGAATCAATTCAATATTTGGGTCTTCTTTATTAAAACCTTTAGGTGCTGTTTTAAGCTCCTCTCCTTTCAATTCGCCCCATGCTTTTTTAAAGGAATTGGCATTTGTTACTTTTTTAAATTCACGAGCATCTAATTCTAATTCTTTGCGAATTCTGTACAAGTCATTCTTTTCAGGTTGCCAAAAGCCACAAGCCATAAAACTCTCATTATCAGGTCTTATTCGTAAATAGTAGCCCCCTCGTAATCGTGCGCCAGAGCGTGAAAATGAACCAGCAAAATGTGGTTGGTATGGCGTTTTATCCTTAGAAAAACGTACATCGCGATAAATACGAAACATTTTTAATTTCTCAATTTCATCATGGGTGTTCAATTCATCCATCAATAATTGATAAAATCCTTTCGCCTCAGTTTGTATGGCCGTGAACTCCTTTTTATATTCAGAAAACCACTCACGGTTATTATTTTTCTTAAGTCTTTGAAGAAACTTCATGACGCCTTTTGAAACAATTGGTTGTGACATAAATTGAATAATTTTAAATAGGTAGCTACAATGTACGTAAAACGGATTTTATTTAATCTTTAAATTTTAGGCTGCCTAATATAAGACCAGACCCGGGGGCGACATAATTTAATTGAACCTTGGAGTTTTCTTTTAAGGATGCCACAATCGTTTCGTAACTTATCTCGCCTTTACCCAATTGAATAAGTGCCCCCATAATCATACGGATTTGATAGCGCATAAAGCCTTGACCATGCACATGCAATCCATAACTTTTCTCCGGAAAAAAATTAGCTTTCAACAAGGTGTTTTTACGTATTTCACAACTATTTATGGTGCGAACCGTTTTTGTTTTTTCCTGCAAACGTGCTGTATAAACTGAGAAGTCATGGGTTCCTTCAAACAATTTAGCCGCTTTATTCATCAATGCTAAGTCGAGTTCATCAACTATATTAGTCACAAATGGTGCGGCAAAGGGGTGGTTTTTTTCTCCGTAGGAAAATAAATAAATATACTCTTTTTCTTCACTATCATTGATAATATTAAAGTGTTGGTCAACTTCTTTAATTGCTACTATTTTGATATCAGATGGAAGATTTTTATTGAACAAATCAAGAAAATTTTCTAAATTTTCAATGGGTTTATCATCAATAAATAGCTCAAAGGCGGCATCTAAGGCAGATACTTTTGCGTCGGTTCTACTCGCCCCTAAGATTTTAAATTTAGCATCAGGCATAATGAAATTCAATGTTTTGAAAATCATAAGCTCAATCGTTTTTTGGTTGGGCTGTTTTTGCCAACCGCTATAGCGAAATCCTAAATATTGAACCCTTACTACATAGTAAAATCGTATTCGTTGCATGCATTACCAAATTCTTGTCCAAAATAACAATTTTACAGCAGTGAAATTAGTATGACTTTAGATCATTTATTTTTTTGTACTTTGAACTTTAAACCAACTAAATTATATAAAATGAGTACACAACAAAAAGTTAAACCAAACTCTTGGTTTTGGGTCATTAGTATCGTTGCTTTATTTTGGAATTTAATGGGTGTTGGCGCCTATTTATATGAAGCTTATGAAAAAGATGCTATGATGGAACAATATACCGAAGCTCAAAGAGAATTAATGAGTGCTATTCCGGCATGGGTTACAGGTGCCTTTGCAATGGCAGTTTTTGCTGGCGCAATTGGATGTTTAGGATTGATAATGAGAAAGAAATGGGCAACACCAGTTTTGATTATTTCACTACTTGCGGTTTTGTCAAGAACAATTTATTTTTTCTTTTTTACCAAAGGCACAGAATTATTCGGCACTTTTGAAGGTACAGTTATGCCCATAATTACCATTGTAATTGCAGGGCTACTAGTCATTTTCTCTAAAGTATCAACTGAAAGAGGGTGGCTTTCTTAATTTATTAAGTGGCAAAATATCAACTGTATAGGTTTTTTAAAATCCATTCAAAGAGTAATTCTGCTGTTCATCGGATTTGAAATGTATAGCTTATTTTAGCTTACCATATTGTACCCTAAATTTGTTATACTACTATCGCCTTAAACTAGTTTACAGTTAAATTGAAAAACATTCATGCGGAGTTTTGGACTTTATACAACATTAATTGGTAGTTTTTTAACCCTCTTAATTCTTAGTCTTTTCGAGTTTTATCGACCGTATACTGGCGATTTTTACTTTTTTAAATTAAGTGCGTATGTATTTCCAGTCATGGCAATCATTCACCTAATTTTTTTATATGTGTTATGGTTCAAAATTAAGGAGGAAGAACTTACTGATATTCCAATGAGAAACTTAGAATATGGTTTGTACGCTATCTTTATTTTCTATAGCTACAAGTTTTATAAAAGTATTTTCATCATGGGAAGTTTCGAACACTTCGATAATCATCTCATACCAGATAATTTCATGGCGATACAAATCACTATTGCCATTTTATATTTTGTACTTCTTGCCTTAACTTTTGCTTCCTTTTTTTTAAGAAAATATAGAGTTGGTACTTATAAATTTGAAAACTCTGACGGAATTGAATCTTGGGATTAGTTCAGATTAAAGCATAAGAAAAGCCTTGACAATTAATGCCAAGGCTTTTACTTTTAAAACAGAATTTAATTATTGAATGACTAATTTCTTAGTGATTACATTCGATTGACCATCATATAGACGAAGCAAGTAAATTCCACTAGGCAACGTATCAACGTTAAACGATAATTCTGCATCACTTGTTCTTTCAAGTTTAGAAGTAATATCATTGCCTCCAAAATCAAAAAGAGATACACGTACAGAACTTACATCTAATGCCCCAGGGGTAATATTTATTTTACCCACTGTTGGATTCGGAAATAGACTTACTACTGACGATTTACCTGAGCTAGCCTCATTACGTACTACCTCTACTGAATTCGATAAATCAAAACATCCTGCAAAGTCAGCA
>CAZKQM010000038.1:8951-27347 GCA_964554895.1 uncultured Maribacter sp.
AACTAATATGCCAGATCAGACAAATACCAGGACCTGCTTCATCAAAGTCTACAGCCTCAGGAGTTGGAGGAAGACCTAAAATCAATCCGTCTTCATCAGTTACTACCCATGCCATGTTTGGTCCTACAGCGCCTTCAACGCTAACACCAGATACATGATCAGCTTCGCCATCTACACAGAACATAAAATCATCTTCATTTAAAGTACCACCATCTACCATTGCAGCTGGGGCTTCTTCTCTAATTACAGTTACAAACTCATCTGATAAATCATAACATCCCATCAAATCAGTCAAGGCATTGTTACCAGGTACTAAACCTTCTAAACCATCTTCAAAACTTAAGTGCCAGATGTAACATACTCCTACACCTGCTTCATCAAAGTTTACAGCACTTGGCATTGGAGGTAATCCTAAGATTAAACCTGTTTCATCAGTAACTACCCATTGAGAGTTACCACCACTTGCACCTTCAAGACTAACACCAGATACACGATCTTCTTCGCCATCTACTGTAAAGGTATAAGGACCACCGCTTACCGTACCAGCTTCTGGTTGGTTACGATATACACGTACATTATCATCTGATAAATCGTAAGTACCACTTAAATCAGTAAGTACATTGTTACCACCTGCTAATCCTTCTAAGCCATCAGCATAACTAATATGCCAGATCAGACAAATACCAGGACCTGCTTCATCAAAGTCTACAGCACTTGGCATTGGTGGAAGACCTAAAATCAATCCGTCTTCATCAGTTACTACCCATGCCATGTTTGGACCTACAGCGCCTTCAAGGCCTACGCCTGAAACGTTATCTGGAGTTCCGTCAACACAGAAATTATAAGGTCCGCCAGTAACAGTACCAGCTTCAATCACAGGTTTTGGACTTAAATTTCCAAACATTTCTGTACAATTACCAAAGGTACCACCTGTCCATGCTGCAAATCCGAATTGACCTGGATCAAATCCTGCACCATCAGCTACTATTAAATGTTGATCTCTATCTTTCTCCTCAATGGTAAATGCTACACCTTCTACAGTTATGGTACCATCAAAAGACTGATAAAAACTTCTAGGGTCAGAAACGCCATCAATATAACAAGAAGCATTCCATGTATTTCCATCGTTGGCTTTGTTGTAAAATGAAATGTTTACCTGACCAATTCTTCCTCGGTCATCGATAACCGAACCAACAATAGCCGCCGTGCCGTTATCATATTCATTGAAAGTTAAGTTCTCATATACACTCCAAATATCATGTGATCCTCGACAATCATTACCTCTCTGAAAAATAACACCCACTCCCGCTGTTGGAAAGCAAGATTTATCTTCTGTACTGGTGTCTGAAATGTCATACGATCGTATAATATTTGGTTCTATTTGGTCAAAACTTGAATTGTCATCAAGTCCGTTAGAAGACCGCTCGTTTAAAATTCTATCCTCTGAGGAAGATGAATTAAACTCGTAATTTTTTGGAGATTCAGCCGGTTCATTACTCCAAGCCGAGAATCCAGTAAATAAAAATGCCATCAACAATAATGTGGGCATTTTGAATAGGATTTGTTTAAAATTGGGGTTTTTGTAATCAGGTAGTTTTCTTTTCATATATCACATTTTAATAATTTTTAACAAACTAAATATTTTTAATGCGTATAAAACTCACAAAAACTTAAACTTTCATGATTTTTTTGTTAGGTTTTTGTTATAATTGAGACGAATGATTTAATGCATTTCATCGATCAGCTCCCTCTCGTATTTACATAAGCTATATCAACTAAATTGATGTTATATTATAAGCTTTTGTGATATTTTTGTGATACTTTTTAACTTCTTTCGTACAACTTATTTTATGAAACAGATTTTAATTATTGAAGATGATCCAGAAATTATAAAATTACTGGAGATTCACTTGACTAATCTGATCTATACTACTTCAAAGGCTATGGATGGAGAAGTAGGTCTACAAATGGCGCTTGAGAATGATTATGATCTCATCATTTTAGATCTCACTTTACCTACTATGGATGGGGTTACCATCTGTAAAAAATTAAGAGAAAAAAAGAATACTCCGGTTATCATGCTTACCGCCAAAACTGAAGAAATAGATAGAGTTTTAGGATTAGAAATGGGTGCTGATGATTATATTTCTAAACCATTTAGTATTCGAGAATTACTGGCACGAGTTAAGGCTGTGATGCGGAGGACCGATTCAAATAAGGTTGAAAAACAGGAAACGGCAACTATTAATGCCGAAGGATTGTTAATCGATATTGAAAAACGAAAAGTAGTTTTGAATGATTCTAAAATTGAATTATCTCCAAAAGAGTTTGAATTGCTGGTTTTAATGGCTTCAAATCCTGGTAGAAATTATAGTCGAACAGAATTACTTGATGTAATTTGGGGTTATAATTTTGAAGGCTATGACCACACTGTTAATTCTCATATCAATAGGTTAAGAGCTAAAATTGAAACCGATATGGCACGCCCAAAATATGTCATCACAACCTGGGGTGTTGGATATAAATTTAATGAAGATATAGTAACATGAGTAGCAAAAAAACTTTAACTCCGAAACTGGTTAAAAAGTTGTGGTTTGCCTTCATCTTTTTGGTCATTATGATGGGTGTTTCGTATATAGGAATAACCGAGTATTTCGCCAATAAACACAATCAAGAAACCACACAACGTTTAAACGCTGATGTTGCCCAACACGTGATTGATGAAAAGTTTCAAAACGCATCTCCTTTTTTAGAAGATGGAAGTGTGAATAAACCGCTCTTCGGAGATTTAATGCATGATATGATGGCGGTTAATAGAGGTATAGAAGTATATCTTTTAGATGACCAAGGCGACATATTATATTCAGTGGTACTAGATCCTAATGACGAAAAAGCTACTAAAAGTGTTTCTTTAGCACCTATCAAATCTTTTATTACTGAGAAAGGAAAAAATTACGTTCTTGGCGATGACCCCAGAACACCTGGGAAACAAAAAATATTTTCTGTTGCACCCTACTCTGTGGATGGAAGAAATGGATACGTTTATATCGTTTTAGCCGGTAAGAAATTTCAAGAAGTTAGCAGTACTCTCATGGGGCAATATTTTGCCAAATTAGGGCTGGGCGCTATCTTGTTAACCTCTGTATTTGCAGCTATAATCGGATTATTGGCTATTTGGTTTCTAACCAAAAACTTACGTTTGATTACCGGCAAAGTTCGTAGATTTAGCGAAGGTGATTTATCTGCACGAATTGAAAATCCTGATGCCTCAGATATTTCCATTTTTGCCAATTCATTTAATGAAATGGCCGATACGATTACTGGTAATATTGATAAAATGCAATCTGTTGATCTTTTAAGAAGAGAATTGATTGCCAACGTTTCTCATGATTTACGAACACCGCTAGCAATTCTTAAAGGATATATAGAAACCCTTCAAATGAAAAGAGAATCTTTGAGCGAAGATGAAAAGAAGGAATATTTGCAAATCACACATGATAACGTTGATAAACTTTCGAAGTTAATCAATCAACTTTTTGAATATTCTAAATTAGAGGCTGAGCAAGTTATTCCGGTTAAAGAACCTTTTTCAATAACAGAATTATCACATGATCTTATTGCCAAATTCAATGTTTTAGCCGAACCTAAGCAAATCGACTTAAAATTAGAAAACCCAAAGGAAAACAATTTGGTATTTGCTGATTTGAGTTTGGTTGAAAGAGCGCTACAAAACCTAATTGAAAATGCCATTAAGTATACTGAACCTAAGGGCAAGGTAACATTATCATTATTGAAAAAAGGAGATGAAATTGAGATAAGAATAAGCGATACTGGTGCAGGCATACCAGTAAGCGAGCAGCCCTTTATATTTGATCGTTACAAACAAATTAATGAAAGTGCTAAACGACAGGGCTCAGGACTTGGTTTAGCGATTGTGAAAAAAATTATGGAATTACATGATACGACCATAACGGTTCTAAGTAAACCTAAAGAAGGTAGTTCTTTCATTTTCAATTTACCAACCTACCAAAGCTGATAGCATTGTTGCTATGAAGAAAAAGCCTCTTTTTAAAGAGGCTTTTTTGCTATAACTCATTGATAAAGCTGCCATATAAATCTTTGAACTGATAGCCTTCAGTGAATCTTTTTTTACCAAGCTTCTTGTGTGCAACGAGACCCCATAAAACGATTTCCTTCAAGAAATAAGTATCATTTACAGGAAAATCTTTTTGATGTGTTTTTATAAGATTGTTTAATTCAGGAATACTATCAAGGCTACGTTTGTATTCTTCATCTGTAAAATCATCGAGTAACTCAAAACCTTCACCTTGAAAAAACCAATGGAGTAGTTCATCATAGGGCGTTTCGGCATCTTTTCGTTCTAATTTATTGATTTTTGGAAAGTACAAAGGGAAAATAGATTTAACCGCTTCATCAATAAGAATCGCAGCAACACCATCAGCGCCCTCCTGTTCACCTTCATATACCAATTCAATTTTACCTGTAATCGCAGGAATTACACCTAGAAAATCACTTAAACGTACCATGGTTTGATCTGCCCCTGTTGCCAACGTCCTTCTTTCTGCAGTACTCAACAAATTTTCAAAGGCCGTAATGCTCGTACGTGCACTTACGCCACTTTTCGCATCAACATATTCGCTATTTCTTGCTTCAAAACTAATTTGTTCTAATAAATCTCTAGCAATATCAGGGATATAAATAGCATCTGTCTGTCTTGAATCTAAATGGGCTTCTTGTTCAGTAATTTTTCGAGCTGTTTCAATATCATCAGGATAATGCGTTAAAATCTGTGACCCTATTCTATCTTTCAGAGGAGTTACAATACTTCCTCTATTGGTATAATCTTCAGGGTTGGCTGTGAATACAAATTGTAAATCTAAAGGAAGTCTTAATTTAAATCCACGAATTTGTATATCGCCTTCTTCTAATATATTAAATAAAGATACTTGAATTCTTGCTTGAAGATCAGGAAGTTCATTAATGACAAAAATACAGCGATTTGCACGAGGTATCATTCCGAAGTGAATTACCCGATCATCAGCATACGATAATTTTAAGTTTGCGGCCTTTATCGGATCCACATCGCCTATCAAATCAGCTACTGTTACATCGGGTGTAGCCAATTTTTCATAAAAACGTTGGTCACGATGCAACCAAGAAATAGGTGTTTTATCTCCTTTTTCTTTGATTAATTCTAATGCGAATCGTGACATAGGTCTTAAGGGGTCATCATTAATTTCAGAACCTTCAATTATAGGAATGTACTCATCTAACAAATTGACCATCAACCTTGCCAGACGAGTCTTTGCTTGACCTCGAAGCCCTAAAAGATTAATATTGTGCCGTGAAAGAATAGCTCGTTCTAGTTCAGGAATAACAGAGTTCTCATAACCCCATACTCCTGTAAAGGTCTCCTCCCCTTTTTTGATTTGTTTTCGTAAGTTATCACGCAGTTCATCCTTAATACTTTTGGGCTGATACCCAGCTTTCTTTAGTGCTCCTAAAGTTGATATTTTTTCTGTATTCAATTGCATAAATCGTTTATCATTATTTGTTGGTCATTATTCGTGGGTCATCAAGGAGTCACGAAAAACAAACACCATTTTTTTATTTCCTTATCGATTTCTCTTCCGTTCAACTTACATTATTTTTCTTTGGTAGCTGAGCGAATTCGAAGTCACTTCAATCGCTTCCTTCTATTACTTTCATAATCTTCAAATATCATTTCGCCCAATCCTTTTAATCCTGTAAAAAAAGCTTTCCCCTTATTGGCTTCTGTAAAATGACGTATAAAACGCATTAAATAGGGGTCTTCAGCAATCATAAAAGTGGTTATGGGTATGTGCAACTTACGTGCCTGCCTTGCCATATTGTAACATTTCTCAACAATGTAATCATCTAAACCAACACTATTTTTATAATAGTTGCCGTCGGGTAGTCGCAAACAACTTGGTTTTCCATCTGTAATCATAAAAATCTGCTTATTGGTATTCCGTTTTCTACGCAGCATATCCATAGCCAACTGTAAGCCGGCAACCGTATTTGTGTGATACGGACCCACTTTCAAATACGGTAAATCTTTAATGGGTATAGGCCAAGCATCGTTACCAAAAACCAAAATATCTAAGGTGTCTTTAGGGTATCTTGTGGTAATGAGTTCAGCCAAAGCCATGGCCACTTTTTTAGCGGGTGTGATTCGATCTTCGCCATACAAAATCATACTATGACTGATATCAATCATCAAAACCGTACTCATTTGAGCTTTGTACTGCGTGTCTTCAACCACCAAGTCTTCTTCGGTCAAATTAAAACTACCGATGCCATGATTGACTTGGGCGTTTTTCAAACTCTCGGTCATTGAAATATTTCCTAAATCATCGCCATAACGGTACTCACGCAAATCGCCCGTATGTTCATCGCCTTGTCCTGATTTACCTGTTTTATGATTTCCGGCACCGCTTCGTTTTAGTTTTCCAAAGATTTGTTCGAGAGCACGTTGACGTATAATACGTTCCATTTTAGCCGTAATTGAGATAACACCGCTACCTGTACCATCTTCTCCATCTTGTCCTTCTTCACCCATTTGTCCGCCACCATCCTCAAATTCCTCACGAATAAATCCTTTAGCTTTTAAGTCTTCAATGAAATCATCTATGGTATACGTATCATCAGTAAGCTCGTATTCCTTATCCAATTCACGTAACCAATCAATTGCCTCATCAAAATCGCCAGAAGTATGAGTAATGAGTTCTTGAAAAATATCGAAAAGTTTGTTAAACGGACTTTGTTCGGGTGCTTCATAGGGTGTAAACCGAAACCCATTTCTTGTCATCATAGCCATACTATAAAAGTAAACTATTTAAAAAAGCAGTTAAACTGTTTTAATAAAAACTTAACCTACTTTATTTGCTGACATCCAAAATTTCAATTTTCTTCGTATATCTGTATAAAAAATATTTGAACACTATGACACTAACATCTGTAAAGAAAACCCTTGGTATTCTATTTTTTCTATTTGCCTTAGGCTTCGGTTTTAATTCTTGCAACTCAGACGATTCAGAAGACGATATTGACACTGAGCTTGTTGAAGAGGAAGAAGAAATTGAAGATATAGAAGAAGCTACCGAAGATACAACTGAGGACACTACCGAAGATACCACTGAAGATACTACAGAGGACACCACTGAAGATACTACTGAAGACACTACAGAGGACACCACTGAAGATACTACAGAAGATTCGACTGACGATAGCATGGATGACATGACCGATGATACCACAGATGATTCAATGGATGATATGATGGATGACATGACCGACGATACCACAGACGATTCGATGGATGATATGATGGATGACATGACCGATGATACCACAGATGATTCGATGGATGATATGATGGATGACATGACCGATGATACCACAGATGATTCGATGGATGATATGATGGATGACATGACCGACGATACCACAGATGATTCGATGGATGATATGATGGATGGTATGACAGATGATACCACAGATGATTCGATGGATGATATGATGGATGGTATGACAGATGATCCAGATTCAACTGATTGCAACGATCCCGCTGGATTTGTTTTCAATGAAGAAAACGGTTTAGTATTGGTTGAATTTGAAAATACAGCAATACATGCTGATTGGGCCGTAGAGAATTCTGAACCGGGTGCCACAGGCGATGGTTACTTGGTCTGGAACGGACCACAATTTTTCAATACACCCGGTAACGGACTCCTTACTTTCGAAATAAATATTCAGACTCCAGGCACATACCGTTTTTTGTGGTATTCTGCCATCACTCTAGGAAACAGCGGTAGTGAGCATAATGATACCTGGTTACGTTTTGATGATGCTGATAATTTCTTCGGATTAAAAGTGAATGGAACTGGTATGGTTTTTCCGAATGACCGTGGTAAGTCTCCTGGCCCTAGAGGATCTTCAAGTGACGGATGGTTTAAAATATATCGTAGTGGTCCACTTGATTTTAGTTGGCAAGCGCTAACCTCTGACAATAATGCCCATGACATTTATGTTACCTTCAATAATCCAGGTACCTATACCATGGAAGTTTCGGCACGTTCTTCAGCGCATGCTATTGATAAGTTTGTCCTCTTTACTGATTCATGGTCAGAAGCTGATGCAACTTCTAGTCAAAACTTTAGCACTATCAGTTGTAGTAATTAAGATCGTAGTAAATAAAATAGTTAACGGCTGAACAAGTTTTGTTTCAGCCGTTTTTTTTGCCATAAACACCTTGGGTTTACTTTTTTGAAGTACAAAATGCATTTCATCGAAAAAATACATCCAAACATCGACTTTGATACGTACATACTATCCCAATAATCTTAAATCTTAACCCTATGCCTTCTATTCAATGTACTTCGCCCTTTCGTATTTTTATTTTAACCCTACTTTTTAGTCTTATTTTTTCTTGTTCAAAAGATGCTGTTGATATGACTATTCCTGAAACAGATATGATTACAGAAGAAGAAATGACAGATGAAAATACCGATGCTGTAGATAACGATTCAGAGCCAACAGAATCTGACTCCAATACTGATACAACTGATGATTCTTCAAATGATAATGACACTACTTCAAGTAGCTGCACCGATCCTGGCAATTTTATCTTTAATGAAGAAAACGGACTTGTTTTAGTTGAGTTTGAAGATGTTGCCTTTTCAGATGAATGGGTACTTAAAAATAATGGTAACAGCTTTTCAGGTGAAGGGTTCCTCGTTTGGGAAGGTGCACAATATTTAAACGCCCCAGGAAACGGATTACTAACTTATAAGATAAGAATAAACAATCCGGGTACTTATCGTTTTCATTGGTTTAATGCAATTATGGCTGGAAATAACGGCACAGAGCATAATGACTCTTGGCTACGATTTAATGATGCTGATGATTTCTACGGTCAAAAAAGCGATAGTGTAGTTTACCCAAATGGTTCTGGTAAAACACCAAACCCTGCTGGTTCTTCAAAAGACGGCTGGTTCAAAATTTATCGCAGTGGTGGCAATCTCGATTTCATATGGTCAACACGTACTTCTGATCATAATGCTCATGAAATTTTTGTGAAGTTCGACACCCCAGGAGTCTACACCATGGAAGTTTCTGCTAGATCTTCACATCATGCGATTGACAAGTTTGTGCTTTTTGATGCAAGTTGGTCTGAAGCTGATGCTACAGCCACCATAAATCAAAGCAGTATAACATGTGATTAAAGTCTCATACGATATACGTAATTAAGGTAGTAAATTAATGAATTACTACCTTTTCTATCTCTCACAAATAGCGATTTTGAAGGTGCTGAACTAAACAGATTTCATTTTTTGATGTTAGGAATTTTTGTTAGCTGTGCTATTGTTTTCTCGGTTCGAATGTTTAGAAAACTAAGCAAGTCAATTAAATATTAAAATCATTGAATTCTTTTCTTCAATTGCCTATTCTATCTTAAGAATAGAAACTAAAATTTGATGTTTCTGCTTTATACGTACAAGCATCAAAACCAGTATTTCACGTTGCGTAAGTAAGATTCACTAAAACTACAAGAAAATCAATATCAGAATCATTTTTGATAGTAATCCTTTTTAAAAAAAAATCGTATGTTCGCCGTAGTTTAAAACAAATACTTTTATGCGAAAAACCATACTAATTACTTGTCTTTTTGTTTTTATTCAATCGGTCAGTGCACAATACGAGAGCGGTTATATTGTAACCAAAGCTGGAGAAAATTTAAAGGGCTTCATTAACAGCCAAAACTGGAGTATTAATCCTGATCGAATCAAATTTAAAGCCAATTTAGAAGAAAAAGCTAAAACATATGAAGTGTACAACCTATCACAATTTGGCATTGGTAATGACATTCAATTCGTTGTTGATGAAGTTCTCATTGATATTAGCTCAGAAAACCTAAATAATCTAAGTTTTAAAAAAGCCCCTATTTTAGAAAGAAAAACTGTTGCATTAAGAAAATTAGTAGAAGGCAAGCTATCATTATATGAATATCAGTTCGCTCAAGGTACTCGTTTTTTCTACAAAAAACCGGATCAAAACTTTGTTCAGCTCATCAGTAAAAAATATATGACACCAGCCAGAAATGTTGCCGTTAACGATGACTACAAAGAACAATTACGTCTTTTATTTCAAGAGAAAAATGAGGAGCTCAAGGGCAAATTAAGCATTGTTAAATATTCGAGAAAATCAATTGCACAATTGATTTCAGAATATAATTATTTAACCACAGAGAGTTCCTATGATTATTTTAATCAAATAGAGAAAGGAACAAGTTTTAGATTTTCTGTACACATTGGTCAAGAGCTGAATTCTTTCACAAAAAAATTCTCTACTCTTGAAGTTGTATATCCCGACTTTAACAGAACCATATTTGGGGGCGAAATAGAACTTTTAACGTTAAACAAAAAACTTGGCTTGTTTGCCGGCTTCACTATCAAATCAAGTGTTTCAGAAACAGTTGAATTTGACACCCGTGTTTTAGGATTATTTACAAACAGCTCAATTGCCTTTAAAAACAATACTGTTAATCTAGGGTTTAAAGGTTATATTGAAACTTTTAGAGATCTAAACTTAATACTAACTGCAGGTCTTTCTCAGCATATCGTTTCGGAATTTACTTCAGACAATGACTTTTTTAATAGAAATGCAACGGATTTCTTTTTTGGTGCTGGAATAGGGTATAAAAAAGTTTTTGCAGAAATACGTTTTTCAGGCGATGCTTTGTTTTTTGAGAATCTACCTGAAGGAACTATATTTACAAATTCTAACCTAAATTTCAGACTGTCATATATTATATTTTAATTAAATATCTGACTGAAAGAAATTCAAAAAATCAACCAAAAAACAAACTCTACAAAGGAAATAGATAGTATGAACGCCCAACTAAAAACACTCCAAGTAATTCATATAGCATTAGTTTCGGGACTTTTATTAGTATATTTTATTGTAGGCGATTTAGCAACATTAGAATTTTTTAAAATTCCGAAATTTGATGGAATTACCATAATTTATCTATTTGTACCTCTATCGGCGATCTTTGGAGGTTTGATAATCTATAAACAACTATTGCGTAATGCACCTAAAAAATTAGAATTCGATAAAAAAATAGCTATCTATCAACAAGCTTCAATTATTCGTTGGGCAATACTTGAAGGTGCTGCCTTTGTATTACTTTTTTTAAAAAAAGATTTAATTTTAATCGGCTTATTTTTAATACTTTATATGATTTTTCTAAAACCTTCAGTAGAAGGTATGAAAAGAGATTATGAAAGTGTTATGCGATAGTCTTTGGTCTTAATACCCAATCTCTAAATCGGTAAAGTTTAGCTCTTCTATGATATCGGGTCTATCGCCTACTCCCCTTTTGTAAACATCTGTACTAACCGGAAAAGTTTTTAACTTTTCATCAGCCATATCATTTTCAATTAACTGTTGCACCTTGGTTTCATTAGCAGATGCATCTAACCATTTTGGAATATCAGCATCTTTTATCAAAACGGGCCTACGTTTTTTCTTGTTATGTATTTTATCAAACAAGGGTGTCGCCGACTTGGTTAAAATGGTAAACGTGACCATTTTATCAGGAGTTACCGCATAAATACCCGCCAAGTTAATGAATTGGTGGTCTTTTCTATGAAAGTAAAAAGGAATCGAATAGGGTTTCTTCTTTTCAATTCTGTGCGGCTCAAAAAAACCATCAACCGGAATTACACAACGTCTTTTCAAGGCACTTTTTTTATAGTTGTTTGAACTGAATAATTTTTCGGATTTGGCATTCAAACCTGAACCAAATCGTATTTGTTGTTTATAATAAGACGTATAGTCTACTCCTAATTGATAATGCGGAATTAACCCCCATTTCACGGGTATCATATTTTCGGGTTTTTCTTGTGGAATAATCCACATATTCGGATGTGCAAAGCCGTTTGCTAGATTGTAAACCAGTTCATCGGTCTCTTTCATTTCACCATACAAAGCCTTGACCTTGAACTGCGACTCAAGCTCCTTCTTTTTGCGTGATATCCGGGTATTATAACACATCTTGATTATAAACGAAAGTTATTTATTGCGTTTGATTAATTCAGATTCTACATCTTTTAAGGTAAAACCCTTGGCCTGTAAGAGAATCAAATAGTGAAATAACAAGTCTGCACTTTCGTATAAGAATAACTCATCATTATCATCTTTGGCCTCAATGACTGTTTCAACTGCCTCCTCGCCTACCTTCTGGGCAATCTTATTAATTCCTTTATCAAACAAGGATACTACATATGACTTGTCATTTAAACGTAAGGAGGAATCTTTTAAAGCTTCTTCCTTTCTTTCTGATATAACAGATTCGAGTTGACTTAAAAATCCAAAGTTTGAAATATTTTCCTCCTTCCAGCAGGTATCAGAACCGGTATGGCAGGTAGGGCCTTCAGGATTTACACTAATCAAAAGAGAATCTTGATCGCAATCATTTTTAATATCAACTAAATTCAAAACATTACCACTTTCCTCGCCTTTCGTCCATAGTCTTTTTTTTGAACGACTATAAAAGGTAACCCTTTTAGTATCTAGGGTTTTATTAAGCGCTTCTTGGTTCATATACCCCAACATCAAGACATTTTTAGTTTGCGCGTCTTGAATGATAGCAGGAATCAGAGCCCCCTCTAACTCCCCCCAAGGGGGAGGACTAAAACTTTTTTTATTTGCAGTATTATTCATTTCTATAAGTATTACTATTTTATTCACCTTCGAGTGTTAGAAGGTTATAATCTTACTGGAATTCCATTTCCCTTCAATTCTTCTTTTAAATCTTTAATCTGTATTTCTTTAAAGTGAAAAACGCTCGCTGCCAGGGCTGCGTCCGCTTTTCCTTTTGAAAAGGCATCAGTAAAATGTTGTACGGATCCAGCACCGCCCGAGGCAATGATAGGAATATTCAAACTGCTTGATAAACGCGCTAAGGCTTCATTTGCAAATCCGTCTTTAGTGCCATCGTTATCCATTGAAGTAAACAAAATCTCTCCCGCGCCTCTTTTCTCCACTTCTTTTGCCCATTCAAATAAATCCAGTTCTGTAGGCACTTTACCACCCACTAAATATACAATCCATTGACCATCTACCTGTTTAGCATCAATGGCAACCACAACGCATTGCGATCCAAATTTAGCCACCAAATCATTTATTAATTGTGGATTTTTCACAGCTGATGAGTTGATAGATACTTTATCAGCACCGTTTTGCAATAAAACATCAACATCTTCAACAGAAGAAATACCGCCCCCAACCGTAAACGGAATATTAATTTTCTCAGCTACACGATACACCAAATCTTTTAAAGTTTTTCTTTTTTGCTCTGTTGCTGATATATCTAAAAATACCAATTCATCAGCACCCTCACGACTGTAAATCTCTGCCAATTCAACAGGGTCTCCGGCATCTCTTAAATCCACAAAATTGACACCCTTGACGGTCCTTCCATCTTTGATATCTAAGCAGGGTATGATTCTTTTGGCTAACATACAACCCTCTCTAGCTCCCTCGAATGGAGAGGATTCTTACCCATAAGTATATTATTCTCTATCATCTTTTCTATTAATATGACTATTTTATTGTTCCCCTTTGGCGGTTTGGGGTCCTAAGTTTAAATCAGTTCCTTCATAAAAACCGAGGTCTTTATTCTTAAGTTGTTTAACCCAAAAGGCTATTTGCCCCGTGTGATAGGAATAATGTTCTACGGCGTGTAATACTACTCCAATACCAGAGAACGAAAAACCCTGAACAGATCTTATTTTCACTAATTGCTCAATACTTGAGTCAAAAATAATTCGCTTTGCATCATCTACCGTTTCAATCAATTTTTCAAGCAATTCTTTTTTGGTAAAACCAGAAGTGGTAGAAAACTCAACATCACGCTCTCTGTTATCGTCTGATTCCCCAAGGGATGAAATTATATATTGCCTTATATTTCCACATAAATGTAAAATGAGATTGCCAACGCTATTCAGCGATTCATTAGGTTTTTTCCAAATTTCTTCTTCTGTAAGCTGCTGCAAGGAAATAGTATTCATACGCGTGCTTTCATCTATGCGAAATAAGGCGTTTTGTATAAATTCTTCTTTTAATTTTTCTTCCATAACTCAGTTAGATAAAATATAGTTTTCTAATTGTTTTAAACTAATTCTGTTTTCATAAATGGCTTTTCCAATTATGGTGCCCTCGCACCCTAATTCAGCCAATTTTGGTAATTCGTCAAAGGTTGAAATGCCGCCTGAGGCAACGAGTTTCAATCCTTTTGTACGGTTCAATATCTTTTTGTACAAATCAAAAGAAGGCCCTGCAAGCATTCCGTCTTTACTGATATCTGTACAAATCACGTATTGAATTCCCTGTTTTTGATAAGATTCAATGAAAGGAAGCAATTCTTCTTTTGATTCTTCTTGCCAACCTGAAATAGCCACTTTTTCATCAAGGGCATCTGCACCTAAAATAATTTTGTCGGTGCCATATTTTTGAATCCAATGGCTAAAGGTTTCTTTGTCTTTTACCGCAATGCTTCCCCCAGTAATTTGATGGGCTCCGCTTTCAAATGCAATGCGTAAATCATCATCAGTTTTTAAACCTCCTCCAAAATCAATTTTTAGCCTAGTTCTCGAAGCAATTTCTTCCAAAACCTTATGATTCACAATGTGTTTGGACTTTGCACCGTCTAAATCTACCAAATGCAAATACTTGATTCCGCTTCCTTCAAACTCTTTGGCAATCTCTAAAGGGTTTTCATTATATATTTTCTTAGTACTGTAATCGCCTTTTGACAGACGTACACATTTTCCATCTATGATATCTATTGCTGGAATTATTCTCATCGTCCGAAAATTAGAAATACGAAATTAGAAATACGAAAATAGGTGTTGTTCATTATTTTTTGCTATTAATTCTTTTTCTCGCAGTATTAATAGAAGCTACTGTTATAGATAATAATTCATTAGCTTCTTTATGCAGACGCTGCAATTCATTTTGATTGTTATCTAAAATCTCGATAAACATTTCTAACCAAAACATACTTTCATCACATTCTTCTTCCACTATCTTCAATTTATTGACGAAATCTCTATCTGATTTGCTACGTTGAGAAGCCCTCCAGTTTGCTCCAACAGAGCTAGAGCTACGAATAAGCTGATTTACATAAGCATTATATTCTCTAGATTTAGGAATCTTAGTACACAATCACCAACAATCCAAAGCAAATTTTTGTGTTCTTTTCTTTAAATCTCTCATTTCCAAGTTTTCGAATTTCTAATTTCGTATTTCGTATTTGACTCCATTCTAAGAAAATTCAAAAGTATTTTCTCTCCCACTACACTACTCTTCTCCGGATGAAATTGTGTGCCATAAAAATTATTTTTTTGCAATGCTGCGCTATATGTTATTCCATATTCACAGCTAGCTATGGTCTCTTCGCATAAAGGGGCATAAAAGCTATGTACAGAATAAACATAATCCTCAAGAATTTCTTTAAATAAATCTGACTTTAAATGTTCAATCTTATTCCATCCTATTTGCGGAATTTTTACATCAGAATTAAATTTTACAACATCAATATCAAAAATTCCCAAACCCTTTGTGCTACCTTCTTCTGAAGAATTACACATCAATTGCATTCCCAAACAAATACCTAAAACGGGTTGCTTTAATTTAGGAATGATTTTGTCCAAACCTGAGGCTCTTAGCTTTTTCATTGCGCTACTCGCCTCACCAACACCAGGAAATATTACTTTATCCGCACTTTGTATCTCTTTGGCTTCACTACTCAAAATCGCCTCATAGCCTAAGCGGTTCAAAGCAAATTTTATGCTTTGAATATTACCTGCTCCATAGTTTATTATTACAATTTTCATTCTTAAATATGAAATACGAAATTAGAAATACGAAAAATTACTTGACAGCAGCATTTCGTACTTCGTATTTCTAACTTCTAATTTTATAATACACCTTTGGTCGATGGCAAAATCATCTTATCAACATCTTGTTTTACTGCCATTTTTATAGATTTTGCAAAGGCTTTAAAAATGGCTTCTATTTTATGGTGTTCATTTTTACCTTCCGCTTTTACATTCAAATTGGCCTTGGCTCCATCAGTAAACGATTTAAAAAAGTGAAAAAACATTTCAGTAGGCATATCGCCTACCATTTCGCGTTTGAAATCGGCATCCCAAACCAACCAGTTTCTTCCGCCGAAATCTATGGCTACTTGCGCTAGGCAATCATCCATAGGTAAACAGAATCCGTAGCGTTCAATACCTAATTTATTTCCTAAAGCACTATGAAAAACTTCTCCTAAGGCTATAGCAGTATCTTCAATGGTATGGTGTTCGTCCACTTCTAAATCGCCATCTACCAGAATATCTAGATCCATTTGACCGTGACGTGCTAATTGATCTAACATATGATCAAAGAAAGCCAAACCAGTTTTGATATTACTTTCTCCAGTACCATCAAGATTTAGCCGAATCTTAATATCAGTCTCTTTTGTTTTTCTATGAATTTCAGCTGTTCGTGATTTAAGTTTCAAGAATTCATAGATTTTCTCCCAGTCATTATTTTCTAATGCAATTGTTGCATTAAGTTCATCACGTTTAACGGTAATTTCGCTAGTACCTAGATTAGTGTTGTCATTTATGAAAATTCCCTTTGCGCCTAGATTTTTGGCAAGTTCCATATCGGTTAATCTATCTCCAATGACAAAAGAATTTATCAGATCATAATCCTCTGAAAAATATTCAGTTAGCAATCCGGTACCGGGTTTTCGAGTATTCGCATTGTCTTTCGTAAAAGTTCTATCTAGAAAGATTTTATCGAAAACAACACCCTCATTCTCAAATGATTTCAAAATGAAATTATGCACTGGCCAAAAAGTTTCTTCAGGAAAAATGTCTGTACCCAACCCATCTTGATTCGTAATCATGACCAATTCATAATCTAGTTCTTTGGCAATTTTACCTAAATAGGTAAAGGCCTTAGGATAGAAAATCATCTTTTCAAAAGCATCAATTTGCTCATCTGCCGTTTCTTTGATGATGGTACCATCTCGATCTATAAAGAGTACTTTACGGCCCCCTCCGCCCCCGCTGGGGGAACTTTTATTTGAGCGGATTATTTCTTTATTACTCATGGTTTTAACTTATATTTTTTAAACTGGCAATCAGTTTCATATTTTCCTCTTTTGTACCTATTGTGAACCGTAATGTATTTTCACAAAGCGGTTGAGCACTTCGATTTCGAACTACAATACCTCGCTTAATTAATTGCGCATAACGTTTATTGGCATCATCTACCTTTACCAAAACAAAGTTCGCATCTGTGTGATAAATTTTTTCCACAAAAGGTACTTTTTCTAGGATCTTAACTAGTTTTTTTCTTTCAATTAAAATATTTTCTATCTCAGAGGCAACCTGTTTTGTAGCCAACACTCTTTCTAAAGCCTTTAATTGTGTAAGACTGTTGACATTGTATGGCGGTTTTATCTTATTTAAAATGGCAATAATTTCTTTGGACGCAATACAAATTCCTAATCGAATTCCAGCCATGCCGTAGGCCTTAGAAAGTGTCTGGGTTACTATCAGATTTGGATATTTATGCAATTTAGAAACCCAACTCTCATTTGAACTAAAATCAATATAGGCCTCATCGATTACCACTAAACCTTTAAAGTAATTCAAGATTTTTATAATGCGCTCTTCAGAAAAACTATTGCCAGTAGGATTATTTGGAGAACAGAGAAAAAGCAATTTTGAATTATCATCTGCAACTTTTAAAATTTCGTCAACATCTGGTTGAAAATCGGGAGTTAGCAAAATCTTCCTGTTTTCTACGGTATTAATAGCTGATAATACCTTATACATGCCGTAGGTTGGTGGCAAACTAAGAATGTTATCTTCCTTCGGTTCACAAAATGCTCTAAATAGTAAATCGAGTACTTCATCACTTCCATTGCCTAAAAGAATATGCTCTTGTTCAATTCCTTTCTGGTCAGCCAATACAGATTTCAAACTACGCTGCTGTGGATCAGGATACCGATTCATTCCATTTTCAAAAGGATTCTCATTGGCATCTAGGAATATCATTTCAGAGCCATCAGAAACGTATTCATCACGTGCAGATGAATACGGCTTTAGGCCTTTTACGCTTTCTCTGGTTATGTTCTTTACATTAAAACTCATTGCTTACTAATTTGGTCTCACATCTCTACTCCGTTCGATGTGACTGCTTTACCAATCATTTCTGTTATTTCAAACTATTCAATCTTAAGGTTACCGCATTTTTATGTGCCTGTAAACCTTCTGCATC
>CAZKQM010000039.1:0-1375 GCA_964554895.1 uncultured Maribacter sp.
GGTATGTCAGGTTCGAACAATACGTTTGTAGTAACTGATGACCAGAACAACATTTTAGGTATCCCTCCAACTAGAAATGCTTTATTCGGAGTTGATTTTGATGAAGCTGGTGTTGGTACTTGTTTGGTATGGCACTTGTCATATGAAGATGGTCTTGTAGGTCTTGAAGGCGGATTGAACACAGATGATCTTGAAGGATGTTTTGATCTTTCTAACCCTATTACAGTAGTTAGAAACGAAATGATAAAAATAGGTGATTTTGTATTCGTAGATGAAGACAATGATGGTGTACAAGACGCTAATGAAGTTGGTATTAATGATATACCCGTAATGTTATTTCAATGTAACAACGGAAATAATTCTGGTGGCACCCTAGTAGATTCTACTACAACTGCAGACAACGAATCAGGGGAAGCCGGTGCATATAACTTTATGGTATGTCCAAATTCAGGTGAGTACTATATCGTTTTTGGAGATATTCCTGAAGGTTTTGAGTTTACAACATCTAATGTTGGTAATAATGCAACTGATTCTGATGCTAATCAAAACGGCGTCACAGACTGTTTCGAAGTTACTGATGAAGATGATTTAACTATAGACGCAGGTATCTTTTTACCTGGGGCTTCATTAGGTGATACTGTTTTCCTTGATGAAGACCAAGATGGTATTCAAGATCCAGGAGAAGAAGGTGTTGAAGGAGTTACAGTCATGCTTTTAGATTGTAATGAAGATGTATTGGATACTGTAACTACAAATGCCAATGGTAACTATAACTTCACGGAATTAGATCCTAACATGGATTATATCGTGATGTTCGTTGCTCCTGATGGTTTTGAATTATCACCAGCTAATCAAGGTGGTAACGATGCAGCAGATTCAGATGCAGATGAAAATGGCAAGACTCCATGTACTGATTTAGCACCAGGAGAGAACAATCCAACGCTTGACGCAGGTATCTTTTTACCTGAAGCTTCATTGGGTGATACTGTTTTCCTTGATGAAGACCAAGATGGTATTCAAGATCCAGGCGAAGGAGGTGTTGAAGGAGTTACTGTAATGCTTTTAGATTGTAATGAAGATGTATTAGATACTGTAACTACAGATGCCAATGGTAACTATAACTTTACGGAATTAGATCCTAACATGGATTATATCGTGATGTTTGTTGCACCAGATGGTTTTGAATTATCACCAGCTAATCAAGGTGGTAACGATGCAGCAGATTCTGATGCAGATGAAAATGGAAAAACTCCATGTACTGATTTAGCACCAGGAGAGAACAATCCAACGCTTGACGCAGGTATCTTTTTACCTGGAGCATCATTGGGTGATACTGTTTTCCTAGATGAGGACCAAGATGGTATCCAAGATCCAG
>CAZKQM010000039.1:1475-26535 GCA_964554895.1 uncultured Maribacter sp.
GTTTTGAGTTATCACTTGCTAATCAAGGTGGAGATGATACGGTAGATTCTGATGCGGATGCTAATGGTAAGACAGCATGTACTGTTTTAGCACCAGGAGAGAACAATTCAACTCTTGATGCTGGTATCTTCGTACCAATCGTGCCAAACGCTTCATTGGGTGATACTGTTTTCCTAGATGAGGACCAAGATGGTATCCAAGATCCAGGCGAAGAAGGTGTTGAAGGAGTTACTGTAATGCTTTTAGATTGTAATGGAGCAGTATTAGACACAGTAACTACAGATGCCAATGGTAACTACAGCTTTACAGATTTAGCTCCAAACATGGGTTATGTTGTAATGTTTGTTGCACCAGATGGTTTTGAGTTATCACTTGCTAATCAAGGTGGAGATGATACGGTAGATTCTGATGCAGATGCCAATGGTAAGACAGCATGTACTGTTTTAGCACCAGGGGAGAACAATTCAACTCTTGATGTTGGTATCATCGAAATTGATGATTGTGATATTTCTGTTGAAGTCGAAGCCAGTGCAAAAGAAGTATGTGGCATACCTGTAGAGCTTACTGCTGTAATCGAAGATTCTGCAGCTTGTCCGGGCGGATGTGTTTATCCTGTAATAGAACAAGATAGATGTGAAGGCGCCACCGGTAGTTTTGAAGTGTTCTTGAAGTTTGATGAGGGCTTTCGTGCTCCAGAAAATAAGTTCAAAGCAAGTCAACAGTCTTTCGAAACTTTTGCAAATGGTAATGCCAGATATACGGCAACCGCTTCGAATGGAGTTGACAATATCACTATAGTGGTTGATTATACTGGTTTTACGGAAAATGCTCCAATAGGCAGTCCTAAACTTAATGATTGTTTGGAGTTTGATACTTCTGATTGGGTGTATTGGACAAATACCAGTGGAACCCTAATTTCTGAAAACCATGGAACATTCATTTTATCACAGAGAGGACCAGCATTTCAATTAGGAGTCGGTGCAGATATTAAAAGAACCGGATTTGGAGCCTCTGGATGGTTTGACACCACCGGTGGAGATGGTTTCTACACTAATGGTGATATTAATATTGCCGTAGGGTCATGTGAGCCTAAAGGATTTGATTTACTTTGGACAACAAATGATGGTAACATCGTTGGACAGGATAATTCACTATCTGTCAATGTTGATCAGCCTGGTACGTATTCAGTTAGTGTTGTAAACTGTATTGGTTGCGATGCTATTGCAAGCTTTACACTTGATGAATGCCCTAGCGGTGGTAGAGAAGGTGCTATTGGATCGATAGCATATACTCGCGATATATCTGGTATGTTCCCTGTTCCGGCAGCTTGTGGTGGTAATTTGACCATTCAAATTGGAGACAATCTTGAGACCATGAAATCTGAAGATGCCGCAAACTTGTCTAAGGTTCCCCAGACACAGGAAGTATCGGTTACCATCTACAATATAGAAGGTAGTATGGTTCAGACACCACGACTGTTTAACATTAACCCTGGTCAAGACGCCATTAATCTGCAAGTTCCTGAACTAGCAGCAGGTGCATATTTCATTGTAGTTGATGGATTAAGATGGGCTGATTCTAAACAGATAATTATTAAATAAATAAACAATTATTTTTAAAATCAGAAAGCCCCTTCAAGTAATTGGAGGGGCTTTTTATTGATTATTACTTTTAACTTTTTGGAAAATTCATTGGAGAATATGCGCATATGCTTAATGCCAAATGGCAATTTTTCAATTTGCTCTGGGCTATGATTTAACATTTTGATATGTAAGGGTAGGCCCTTTTTTAGTACTAAATTAAAACCGAAGAAAAAAGAGAATCTTTTGCGCATTCTTATTTTTTTAATTTTTCAGACCCTTCTAATACCCTATTGCTATGGTCAAACTTGCTGTTCGGGTGGTGTACCATTGTCTAATAATTTAGGTTTACCAAATGAAGGAAAGGGTTCTTATACCTTAGGTTTGAATTATGATTACAATAATTTAAACACCTTAAATGCAGGTTCTGAGAGACTAGATGATGATTCAAGACTTAGAATTACCAATTCAGTGTTATTTAATGTTGGTTATGCTTTTTCAGATAGAATTTCTTTTGAAACATTATTTACTTGGGTAAATCAAACACGTACTATCTCGCAATTTGGTGCTGAAAATTTTTCTGATACAAAAGGCTTAGGTGACGCTGTTTTTTTAATTAAATATGCTATTCCTGACTTTGTCATAAAAGGTTCAGTTTTAAACTTAGGTGTAGGCACAAAGGCACCTTTCGGCAGGTCAAATCTTACCACCGAAGAAGGATTTCAATTAACAGCTGATCTACAACCAGGTAGTGGAGCATGGGATGTGATAGGATGGCTAGCATTATCTAAAAATTTAGAGGTAAGACCTTCAGCAACAATTTCTGGTAGTTTAACTTATAGATTAACCGGAACCAATAATGCTTATTTAAACAATACATCAAGTTATGAATTTGGTAATAGTGTACAGGTAAATGTAGGCTATGCTGATCAATTCTTGATGTTTAATTCGGTATTTAATCCGTCATTAATATTGAAATATAGAAGTACTCTTTTAGATAAAATTGATGGGTCTGAATTACCAAACACTGGGGGTAGATGGGTTTTCGTTCGACCTGGCTTGAGCGCTCAAATCACGCCAGTTCTTTCTTTTAACACAAGATTTGAATTGCCTATTTTCAGTTATGTTGATGGTACCCAACTGACACCGACAATTCGATTTAGTGTTGGAATAACATACAAACTAAAAAATAAATCATTGAATACTATAAATCCGTAGTTATGAAACAAACATTTTTTCTAATCACTTGTTTTGCGATTTTTATTTCTTGTAGTAAATCTAGTTCGAGTAACACAGTTCCTGGGATTCCTGTAAATCAGCCAATCGCATCTGCCCAATGGAGCATACCTGTAACTGAAGTTTTGGATGGTGGGCCAGGTAAAGATGGAATTCCGGCTTTGGTAAATCCATCTTTCGTAACCGCCTCTGAGGCTACATTTTTAAATGGGTCTGACTTAGTGCTGGTTTTTAAAAATGGAAATGATGTGAGAGCATATCCACATATAATTCTTGATTGGCATGAAATTGTAAACGACAATATTGGAGATGTTTCAATGGCTGTTACTTTTTGCCCGCTAACGGGAACCGGCATAGGTTGGGGCAGAATGGTTAATAATGTAGAAACAACATTTGGGGTGTCAGGATTATTATATAATACCAACTTGATACCTTTTGATAGATTGACTGATAGTAATTGGTCACAAATATTAAATGAATCAGTGAATGGCGAACTCAATGGTCAAAAAGCTGATTTATATCAATTATTGGAGACTAATTGGACAACAGCAAGGCAAATGTATCCAGATATTGAAGTGGTAAATACATCAACAGGTTTTTCAAGAACCTATGGTACTTCGCCGTACGGAGATTATAATACCAATAATGACCGTTTCTTTTTTCCGGTTGAAAAAGATTCACGATTACCTTTAAAAGAAAAGGTGTTGGCTATTTTAGATGGATCTGATGCCAAAGTATATCAGTTTTCTGATTTTTCAAATGAAAATATGATACTTGATTCATTTAAGGGAAATGACTATTTGATTGTTGGAAACACAGATTTTATGTTTGCTTATAGGCTTACCGCTGAATTGAAAGGTCTTGAGTTTACCTATACTTTAAATCGTATTGAAAATGTTGCTGACACAATATTTGAAGATAATGAAGGTAATATTTGGAATGTTTTTGGAGAAGCTATCGCCGGACCAAGACAAGGAGAGAATATGAGTGTTTCAAGCGCCATGATGGCGCAATGGTTTTCGATTCCAGCTTTTTACAATACGGAAATTTACGGTCAATAGAAATAAAATGCGCTTTAAAAATTAAAACCTCGATTGAATTTCAATCGAGGTTTTTACAAAGTAATTAAAAGCAAAGATGCTAGTAATTTGCGTCAGCGTTGCCGACCTACATCATACCTGGCATTCCGCCTCCGCCACCCATTGGTGGCATTGCAGGAGTATCTTCTTTTATATCAGTTAGGGCACATTCAGTAGTTAAAATCATGCCAGAAACAGATGCTGCATTTTCTAAAGCAACACGTGTTACTTTCTTAGGATCTATAATTCCTGCTTTTAGCATTTCAACATACTTTTCAGATTTGGCATCATACCCATAATCGCCTTTGCCGTCCATAATTTTAGCAACAACCACTGAACCTTCTCCACCGGCATTTGCAACAATAGTTCTTATAGGCGATTCAATAGCTCTAGCAACAATCTGTACTCCTGTTTCTTCATCAGCATTTTCTGCAGATACTTTTGATAATACTGATTTAGCTCTTACTAAAGCAACTCCACCACCAGCAACAATACCTTCTTCAACCGCTGCTCTTGTTGCATGTAAAGCATCATCAACGCGATCTTTCTTTTCTTTCATCTCAACTTCAGATGCAGCACCAACATAAAGTACGGCAACACCTCCGGCCAGTTTCGCTAATCTTTCTTGAAGTTTTTCTCTATCATAATCAGAAGTTGTTGTTTCAATCTGAGATTTAATTTGACCAACTCTCGCTTTAATGTGTTTTTGAACACCACCGCCGTTTACGATAGTCGTATTGTCTTTATCGATAGAGATTTTTTCACAAGTACCTAACATATCTAAAGTGGCATTTTCTAATGAGAATCCTCTTTCTTCAGAAATTACAGTACCGCCCGTTAAAATGGCAATATCTTCAAGCATTGCTTTTCTTCGATCTCCAAAACCAGGCGCTTTTACAGCTGCTATTTTTAAAGAACCTCTTAATTTGTTCACGACTAGGGTGGCTAATGCTTCACCATCAACATCTTCAGCAATAATCAATAGCGGTTTTCCCGATTGTGCAACAGGTTCTAAAACAGGAAGTAAATCTTTCATTGAAGAAATCTTCTTGTCAAATAATAAAATATGCGGACTCTCTAAATCGGCCGTCATTTTATCAGAATTAGTAACGAAGTACGGCGAAAGATATCCTCTGTCAAATTGCATACCCTCAACAACGTCAACGTAGGTATCAGTACCTTTTGCCTCTTCAACGGTAATCACACCTTCTTTACCAACTTTACCAAAAGCTTGAGCAATTAAATTACCAATGGTTTCATCATTATTAGCAGAAATTGATGCAACTTGTTTAATTTTATCTGAAGAATCGCCTACTTTTTTAGATTGTTTGGCAAGGTTTTCTACAATAGCTTCAACTGCTTTGTCAATTCCTCTCTTTAAATCCATAGGGTTTGCTCCCGCAGCAACATTTTTAAGTCCTTCTTTTACAATTGCTTGTGCAAGAACAGTTGCGGTTGTAGTACCATCACCTGCTAAGTCATTAGTTTTAGAGGCTACTTCCTTTACCATTTGAGCACCCATATTTTCAAGGGCATCAGCCAATTCAATTTCTTTGGCTACCGTTACACCATCTTTGGTTACTTGTGGTGCACCAAATGATTTACTAATAATTACATTACGACCCTTAGGTCCTAAGGTTACTTTTACGGCATTTGCCAAGGCATCAACACCTCTTCGCAAACCGTCACGAGCATCAATATCAAATTTTATATCTTTTGCCATAATTGAATATGATTTTATTTTTCATTCTCGCGAGGGCGAGAATCTATTTAATTAATTTTAAAGTGTTCTTTTGAAATTCTGGTCTAGCCGTTCCAAAATTAAATAATAACAAGAATATCGCTTTCTTTCATTATCAAGTAATCTTTTCCTTCCCACTTCAATTCAGTACCTGCATACTTTCCGTATAGTACCGTATTACCAACCTTTACAGTCGTTTTTTCATCTTTGACATCGTCTCCAATAGCTACGACTTTTCCTTTTTGAGGTTTCTCTTTAGCCGTGTCCGGTATAATAATTCCGGAAGCAGTTTTAGTTTCTGCTTTAGCAGGCTCAATAATAACTCTATTTTGAGAACCAGCAATTGGTTTTATTTTTAAACCCATAGTATTCTGTTTTAATTGATTTATTGTTTTTTTACATTTCTAGGCAGAAATTATGCCATTCATTTGAATCTGCCAATTTGTAAAACCAAAAATGCCAGCTTGTCATTAAATGCTGGCATTTTTGTATATCATTTGAGTCGACCTAGTATTATTTGCCGCTTTCTGTGCTTTCACCATTTACCGGTTCTGGTAACGCATCTGGAGAAATTTCAGGTATATCTTCAGGAATTGTTTCAGGAGCTACTTCTTCAATTTCTTTACCGTTTAAAAGCTTTGAATCTACATTGCTTGTATTGTCTTTTAGAGCGATGTTTGAAAGCAAAATTAAAGCTACAAGCATGCCACCCAACGTCCAGGTACTTCTATCTAAAAAGTCACCAGTCTTTTTAACACCACCAACTACTTGGCTACCACCTCCTCCAAAAGAAGAAGATAAACCACCGCCTTTAGGATTTTGAACCATAATGACTAGCATTAATAAAAAACATACAATGATAATCAAAATCAAGAAAATTGTAAATAAACTCATATTCTATTAGGTATTATCTTGTTGAACCTTTTCTATCGCTTTAATTTGGTCTGCAAAGAAACCACTTTTTTCCGGATATTTCAAACTTAATATTTTGTACGCCTGAATGGCTTTTTTGTATTTTTTTTGTTCTACATAAACCTTTGCTAAAGTCGCTGTCATCAACTCATTTTTATCAATTTTTAGTGACGACTTTATATCAATTTTAGCATTATTTTCATTAGGTACAATTTTCGGATTTTCAGCAATAAATTTATCGATTAAATCAAACTTTTTCTTTTTAAGGATGGACTTTTCTAAATTGACATTAATTTTAGAATAATCATCTTTTCGTTCAATTTTATGAGCTGATGTTAGTTGCAACCATTCAGAAAATGAATATTTTTCATCCTTAGTAAACGACAGGGGAGCACCAATGTTCAATGTTTTTTCATCCTCACTTTGCATTGTGTCATGGGCAATAGGCTCTTCTTTTGCTTTAAAAAGATCAGGGTCTAAAATATGGTCTGCATCTTCAATATTTTGAGGTAGCGGTGCATCTTCAGATGGTTCAATGATTTGTTGTTCATCCTTTTTTTCGACTGTTTTTGTCAACCCATTTAAACGATCGGCAACAGAATTTTGAATGTAGGCATCAGAAGTAATAAACTCAAAAAGTAAATCGCGATCGGTAGTATAGGCAGCTGTAACTTTTAGCGCATCATTATATTTAAAACTATTAAGGTTCTTGAGACCTTTTAAATGAATGGCTCTTGCTGCCTGAAAATAAGGGTATTCAGCAAGAATATCCTCTAGCTCTCGTGTCTGATTCGCATTGACTACTTGATCAGGGTTTTGTAATAGGTTTGTAAATTCTTTAACATTCATAAGCTTTTACCAATCAGCTAAAGATTTATTAAAAATATCTTGGGTTATACGTTCAAAAATTAATTCATGAGCCTCGCTTTGTATCGCTGATAATTGTGCATTTGCATCATAATCAAAGAAAAAAGAAAAGCGTTGATCAAAATCAGCGTCTTCTTTTGTTCTATTATAAAAACGTACCTGTACGGCAACTGAGAGTCTGTTTTGAGCTGCTGTTTGTTGGGCTGTAGCAGTCATGGGCGAAATTCTATATTCGACAATTTCTCCTTCATACAATAGATCGGCATTACCTGTATTGACCAAACTTAAACTTGATTGATCTTGAATGCGTGTTTGAAGCGCAAGGGTAAAATCACGGTCCATTCCTGGTTCAAATATGGATCCCGGATTTTGAGTGGCATAATTTTGAAAATAATTAACTTGAAAAGTTTCTGCCGTACCAGGAATACCACCCGTAAAATTATAAACTCCGCAACTTTGAATAAGTAGTGCAGTGAATATGATACTACACAAAGTAATTAGTATTTTTATTTTTTTTTGAAATCTAAAGGTCATACTGTTTAATTTTTCTATATAAGGTGCGCTCTGAAATACCTAATTCTGAAGCAGCGACTTTACGTTTACCTTTATTACGTTCTAATGATTTTTTTATGAGTTCAATTTCCTTTTCATGTAAAGATAGGGTTTCCTCTTCTTCAATTTCTTCAGCAAAATGATATTTATCTTCTATCACATTAGTTCGCAAGGGTTCTTCAATATGCGATTCTGGAAGCGGCAATACTTCTATGGCCGATTCAGTTTCAGTATCTATATCACCATCTTTTTGACCATATATTTTTCGAATTAGATTTTCATTCTCTTCTTGAACTTTTTCAGAATCATTATTGTTTAATAATTCTAAAGTCAGTTTTTTGAGATCATTCAAATCGCCCTTCATGTCAAAAAGAACCTTATATAGAATTTCTCTTTCGGTACTAAAATCACTTTCTTTCTTTTCAGAACCTACTACCGCAGGTAGATGGATTGTGCCTGAATGCGGTAAATAACTATTAAACGTTGCGCCTGTTATTGCTCTACTTTCTTCAAGAACTGAAATTTGCTCAGCTATATTTCTCAATTGTCTAATATTACCTGGCCATCTATATTTTAAAAGTAATTGAATGGCTTCATCACTCAAACGAAGTGTGGGCATTTTGTATTTTTGACCAAAATCAGAAGCAAACTTGCGAAACAATAAATGAATATCATTTTGTCTTTCACGTAGGGGCGGAATATTGATTTCTACCGTACTTAACCTATAATATAAATCTTCTCTAAATTTTTCTTTTTTAATGGCCTCAAACATATTCACGTTGGTAGCTGCAACAATACGCACATCGGTTTTTTGAGTTTGAGAAGATCCAACTTTTAAAAATTCACCATTTTCTAAAACACGTAATAATCTGACTTGCGTGGTTAGTGGAAGTTCACCAACTTCATCTAAAAAAATAGTACCCCCATCAGCCACTTCAAAATAACCGCTTCTGGTACTCGTAGCCCCTGTAAAGGCACCTTTTTCGTGACCGAATAATTCACTGTCAATTGTGCCTTCGGGTATGGCACCACAGTTAACAGCTATATATTTGGCATGTTTTCTATGCGATAAAGAATGAATTATTTTAGGAATAGACTCTTTACCCACCCCGCTTTCACCTGTAACTAAAACAGAAATATCAGTGGGCGCAACTTGAATCGCTTTTTCAAGGGCACGATTTAATTTGACATCGTTGCCAATGATTTCAAAACGTTGTTTTATTGATTGAATTGATTCCATTTTCTACTAATTTTCACTGTATTCGATGGCTTTGCCAAGCAAGGTTGCTGAGGTACAGTTTTCAATTTTTACATTAACAAATTCACCAATTTTGTACTTCTCTTTTGGAAAAACAACTACTGTATTTTGTTGATTTCTCCCCATCCAATGGGCATCTGATTTTTTTGAGCTTCCTTCAATAAGCACCTCTTCAGTTGCACCAACATGTTCTTTGGTTCTTATGGCACAATGCTCTCGTTGCAAAGCAATTATTTCTGCTAATCGTTTTTGTTTTACTTCATGAGGCACATCATCTTCCAATTTACGAGCAGCCATGGTTCCTGGGCGTTCAGAATATAAATACATATAGCCAAAATTATATTTGACATATTTTAAGATGTTCATTGTATCTTGATGGTCTTCTTCTGTTTCTGTAGGAAATCCTGAAATAATATCCTGAGAGATAGCACAGTTAGGAATGATTTTGCGTATGTTATCAATCAAGGTATGGTATTTTTCAATAGTGTGTAGGCGATTCATTTTTTTAAGAATGCGATTGCTACCGCTTTGTACCGGTAAATGAATGTGATTGCATATGTTTTTATACTTCGCCATGGTATGTATCACATCGAGCGTCATGTCTTGCGGATTCGAAGTTGAAAAACGAATGCGCATTTTTGGTTGCGATTCTGCAACTGAAGCCAGTAACTGTGCAAAGTTTACCGCTGTTGCTTTTTGCATGTCAGAAGCTTTTTCAAAATCTTTTTTTAATCCGCCACCATACCATAAATAACTATCTACATTTTGGCCTAAGAGGGTAATTTCTTTATATCCTTTTTGAGCCAAATCATTAACTTCTTCTACTATTGATTGCGGGTCTCTACTTCTTTCTCTGCCTCTAGTAAAAGGTACCACACAAAAAGTGCACATATTATCACAACCTCGCGTAATTGAAACTAGGGCGCTTACGCCATTAGTTTGCAAACGTAAAGGGGCTATGTCGCCATAGGTTTCTTCTTTTGATAATACTACATTCACAGCATCTCTGCCCGCATCAACTTCTTTGATAAGATTAGGTAGGTCTTTATACGCATCTGGGCCAACTACCATATCAACAATTTTCTCTTCTTCTAATAGTTGATTTTTTAATCGTTCTGCCATACATCCTAAAACCCCAACTTTCATATGAGGTCGATGTTTTTTCACGGCGTTAAATTTTTCAAGACGCTTACGTACTGTCAATTCTGCTTTTTCTCGAATTGAGCAGGTGTTGACCAAAACTAAATCGGCATCTTCAAGCACTTTGGTGGTGTTAAAACCTTCTTTGGTCAAAATGGATGCTACAATTTCACTATCAGAAAAATTCATGGCACAGCCATAACTTTCAATATAAAGCTTGCGATTATTTTCTGATTTACTTTGAATTTCAAGGGCATTACCTTGAATTGATTCATCAATGACTTTATCCATACAACAAATAGAAAATCTCTTTAAATGAGGGTCTGCAAAGATAGGGCTAAATACACTTTTATGACAAATTGACAGTTAAATTTTAACTAAAATTCATACCGAAGTATAGCAGGAAACTAAACTTTTTACCTCATCAAAAAAGATGATTTTATCTGATTTTTATTCTGGTTTAATTATAACATATACAATAGGGTATAGTTTTAAATTAAAAAATTCAACTACTTTTGTTGCTTCAAAAACCTATCAATGGCCAAGAATTTAGTAATAGTTGAGTCGCCAGCTAAGGCAAAAACCATAGAAAAATTTTTAGGAAAAGATTTCAAAGTTGAGTCTAGTTTTGGGCATATTGCTGATTTACCTTCTAAAGAATTAGGGGTAGATGTTGACAATGATTTTAAACCCAAATATATAATTGATACAGATAAAAAGTCTTTGGTCAAAAAACTAAAAGATCTTGCAAAAAAAGCTGAGATGATTTGGTTGGCAAGTGATGAAGACCGAGAAGGAGAAGCAATTTCTTGGCATTTAGCAGAGACATTAGGTTTAGAAAAAGATAAAACAAAACGCATTGTTTTTAACTCTATTACTAAAGCTGCAATACAAAAAGCGATTGAAAATCCGAGAGAAATAAATTACAATTTAGTTAACGCGCAACAGGCAAGACGTGTATTAGATCGTTTAGTTGGGTATCAGCTATCTCCGGTACTTTGGAAAAAAATTAAACCCGGACTTTCAGCGGGGCGAGTACAGTCAGTTGCCGTTCGACTTATTGTTGAAAGAGAACGATCCATTGAAGGGTTTACGCCTGAGGCATCCTTTAGAATTGTGGCTCAATTTAAAACTGTGGAAGGGAGTAACTTTTCAGCAAAATTGAATAAAACGTATTCATCAAAAGCCGCAGCAGAAGAATTTTTAAAACAAAATATAGGATCCGATTTTTCAGTAGGTAGTTTAGATAAAAAGCCCGCTAAGAAATCTCCGTCGGCGCCCTTTACCACATCAACTTTACAACAAGAAGCTTCTCGAAAATTATATTTTTCGGTGGGCAGAACCATGCAAGTTGCGCAACGTTTATATGAAGCAGGTTTAATTACCTATATGAGAACCGATAGTGTTAACCTATCAAATGAGGCAATTAATGCTGCGCAAGAAGCGATTGTCAAAAATTATGGAGAGAACTATAGTAACGTAAGAAATTTTAAGGGCAAATCTAAAGGAGCTCAAGAGGCACATGAGGCTATTCGACCCACCAATATGTCGAATCAATCGCCATCTTTAGAGCGTGATCAGCAAAAGTTATATGAACTTATTTGGAAAAGAACAATAGCTTCTCAAATGAGTGATGCGCAATTAGAGCGAACTAACGTTAAAATAAAATCAGGCAACCATTCAGAGCTTTTTACCGCTAATGGCGAAGTCATCAAATTTGATGGTTTCTTAAAGGTTTATATGGAAGGAATTGATGAAGAAGATAAAGGTGAAGAAAAAGAAGGAATGCTTCCTGCAATGAAAATTGGCGATGCGCTAAAAAATAATTTCATAACAGCAGCAGAGCGTTTTTCAAGAGCACCTTATCGTTTTACGGAAGCTTCATTGGTAAAAAAATTGGAAGAATTAGGTATTGGAAGACCATCAACATATGCGCCAACAATTTCTACTATCTTGAATAGAGGTTACGTCGAAAAAGGAACGGTAGAAGGTATTGAAAGAAAGTACACCCAATTAGTATTAGAAGGAGACAATTACCAAGAAAAAGAACTAACTGAAATGATTGGGTCTGAAAAAGGTAAGATGGTGCCAACTGATATCGGCATGATTGTAAATGACTTTTTGGTTAGTAATTTTTCGACCATTTTAGATTATAATTTTACGGCTAAGGTTGAAGAAGATTTTGATGAAATTGCTGAAGGAAATGAAGATTGGCAAAAAATCATGAAAGACTTTTATAAAGACTTTCGCCCCAATGTTCTTGACGTTGAAGAAAATGCAGAACGTGCAAGTGGCGAAAGAATTTTAGGCGAAGATCCTAAAACTGGTAAAAGAGTTGCTGTGAGATTAGGTCGTTTCGGGCCTATGGTTCAGATTGGTACTGTTGATGATGAAGAAAAGCCAACCTTTGCAAGTTTGTTACCTGACCAATCTTTGAATACTATTACCTATGAAGAGGCGATGGATTTGTTTAAGCTACCTAGAACTCTTGGTCAATATAAAGGAGAAGAAGTATTGGCTAATGTAGGTAGATTTGGGCCTTATGTGAAACATGGTGCAAAGTTTATTTCGATGGATAAAGGAGAAAACGCTTTAGAGATTGAATTAGACCGTGCTATTGAACTCATTATAGCCAAAGAGAAAGCTGACGCGCCTATTGCGTCTTATGAAGATAAAGATGTCATTAAAGGAGTTGGTCGATTTGGCCCTTTTATTAAATGGGATGGCATGTTTATTAATGTTAACAAAAAGTATGATTTTGACAATTTATCACAAGAAGATATTGTTGAATTGATCGAAGTAAAAAAGCAAAAAGAAATTGATAAATTAATTCAAGAATGGCCAGAAGAAGGTATCAGAATTGAAAAGGCGCGTTGGGGCAGACATAACATTATTAAAGGAAAAATTAAAGTTGAATTGGCCAAAACGGTTGATGTGACAAAATTTTCTTTAGAACAAGCCAAAGCTTTAATTGAGAAGAAAACGCCAAAGAAAAAAGCAAAGTCCAAATCAAAAGCGAAAAAGAAATAACAGCTTTAAAACTGAAGTTGCTAAAAGCATATATATTTAAAACCACGCTACAAGTATATGGCATTCGATTTTTTGAAACCAGTCGAAGACAAGGTTCTTGCCCACTGTGAATTGCTACCCTTGCAAGCACTAGGTAAGAATATTCAAAAGCATACTAAACAAGACGGACTACCAGTTTTAGCGCTGGCTTCAATTGCAATAGTTGGAGTTAAAGAATCAAGAAACGCCTTCGAAAAAAAGATGGAAGCTCTTGATGTTTCTGCAATTCGCTTAGAATTTTACAAGCTTCTTAAGGGTAATTGGAACTCAACTATTGTTGACATGGGGGATCTTGAAGAAGGCGAAACAGTTGAAGATACCTACTTTGTAGTCAAAGAAATTTTGGCAGGTTTGATTGAAGAAAAAATTATACCTATTATAATAGGTGCTACTCAAGATATTACTTATCCCGCTTATCGTGCTTTTGATGGCATAAAAGATATGATTAATGTGGTGGCCATTGATAGTAAATTTGATTTTGGACTCGAAGATGAATTGATTTCTTCAAACTCATATATGAGTAAAATAATTACTGATGAGCCTAATAATCTTTTTAATTTTTCAAATATTGGATATCAAAGTTATTTCATAGCCCAAGAAGAATTAGATTTAATTGAGCGACTATTCTTTGAAGCTTATCGCTTGGGTAATTTAATAGATGATGTAAAAATTGCTGAACCAATTTTGCGTAACGCCCATATGGTTAGTTTAGATGCTCGAAGTATCAAAGCTAGTGAATTGGGCTATTCAAATAATTTATCTCCAAATGGTTTTACCGGTAGAGAAATTTGTGCTATTTCTAGATACGCTGGTATTAGTGATAATGTATCTGTTTTCGGACTCTATGAAATGGATAACTCAGTTCAATCAAGTCAATTAATGGCACAAATTATTTGGTACTTTATTGAGGGTACTAATTTTAGAATTAAAGAAACACCTTATATTAATACTAATGATTTTACCAAGTATACAGTACCCACTGAAACTGAACAAATAGTATTTTATAAAAGCCACATGACCAAACGTTGGTGGATGGAGGTACCTTCATTAATTTCTTCACATACTAAATCAGAATCAAAGGCGTTATTACCCTGCACTGAAAAGGACTATCTACACGCATGCAATCAAAACATTCCTGAGCGTTGGTTTAAGGCCTTTAAAAAAGGTGTCAATTAAACTAAATTTTTTTTTACCGTATAATTTGATGTTGTACAATAATTTACACAAAATGCAGTTTTAAAGTGTAGAATATTAAATCGAGTTTACAGTTTATAACCATAATCGAAAATTTAACCTAAAGTATGAAGAAGCTATTGTTATTGTCTATAGCGTTTGTTTTTTTACTCACAAGTTGTGGGTCTAATACAAAAGGAGAACTAGTTGGAGCACCTGGCAAAAAGTGGTACCCAGAGAAACCTTACGGAATGGAACTCATTCCTAGAGGTGCTTTTATCATGGGTAAATCTGAAGAAGACCAAGCCAAATTATTAAACGCACCAACCAAAACCGTTACCGTACGTTCTTTTTATATGGATGAAACGGAAATCACGAACAGTGAATACAGACAATTTGTCGAGTGGGTAAAAGATTCAATTGCGCGAACCAAGTTGGCAATTCTTGCTGATGAATTAGGTATTGGTCCTGAAGAAGGAGGTATTGGTGATTTTGCATTTAGAGATGCAGATACTACCAAAGCATCTGTGTATGACAAATATATGTTAGATAATTATTCAGGAATGGGTGAAACTGGTTTTGAAGGTAGACGTTTAAATAAAGACGAAGATCTTATCTGGGACACCTCTGAGTATCCAGACGAGTTTTATACTGAAATCATGGATTCATTATATATACCTGAAGCAGAATCTTATAATGGGCAACGTACTATTGATGTAAGGCAATTAAAATATAAATATAGTTGGATGGATATTGAATCTGCAGCTAGAGATAAGTCAGGTAAAAGAGCAGATCATATTCGTCAAGAGGTTTTAGAAATATATCCTGATACAACCGTTTGGATTCGTGATTTCGAATATTCATATAATGAGCCAATGCACAATGACTATTTCTGGCATGATGCGTATAGTGATTATCCTGTAGTTGGTGTTTCTTGGCAACAAGCAATAGCTTTTTGTAACTGGAGAACTAAATTCAAAAACGACGACCAAAAAAGTAGAGGTAAGGATTTTGTAACCAGATTTAGATTGCCAACAGAAGCTGAATGGGAATATGCAGCAAGAGGTGGAATTGAAGGTGGAACCTATCCTTGGGGTGGTCCATACGTTATAAGTGACACAGGCTGTTTTATGGCGAACTTCAAACCACAACGTGGCGATTATGCAGCTGATGCAGCACTGTATACTGTTGAAGCAAAATCATATGAGCCAAATGATTTTAATTTGTACAATATGGCGGGTAACGTTTCAGAATGGACAAATTCAAGTTATGACCCAGGTGCCTATGAGTATGTTTCTACAATGAACCCTAACGGCGGTGATGGCGCAAATAAAAGAAAAGTAATTCGCGGTGGATCTTGGAAAGATGTCGCATACTTCTTACAAGTAAGTACCAGAGATTATGAATATGCAGATTCGGCACGTAGTTATGTTGGTTTTAGAACCGTTCAAGATTATATGGGCGAAGAAGATTCATCACAAGGAAGAGGATTATAAGAAAACAAATAAATAAAAATCGGTATCAAAATGATGCCAACTTAATTCAAATATACATAAACCCAAATTACCGGGAAACGCCGGTCAAACGTTAACCAAATACTTATTATTAACATTAAATTTTTAAATTAAACTTTATTATGGCACAGTCAAAAGCAACTAAAAAATTATTCGCAATGGCCTACGGGCTTGGAGCATCAATTGTAATTATTGGTGCATTATTCAAAATCCTTCACTGGGAGTTCGGTCCTTTAACAGGTGGTTTACTTCTAGCGATAGGTCTTATTACTGAAGCACTTATTTTCGCAATTAGTGCATTTGAACCAATTGAAGATGAATTAGATTGGTCTTTAGTTTACCCTGAATTAGCAGGTGGTGAATCAAAAGGAAAAAATGGTTCAGAATTGAAAAATGCTGAAGCTTCTTTATCTGCTAAGTTAGATGACTTATTAAAAGAAGCTGGTGTTGATGCAAGTCTTATGGAGAGCTTAGGTGATAGCATCAGAAACTTCGAAGGTGCAGCCAAAGGTATTGCTCCAACTGTAGATGCAATGGAATCAACTAAGAAATATTCTGATGAAATGGTACAAGCTGCCGCTCAGATGGAATCATTGAATAGTCTTTACAAAGTTCAATTAGAAAGTGCAAGTAAGCAAGCTTCAGTTAATGAAGAAGTTGTTCAAAATGCAAGTGCTTTAAAAGAACAAATGGAGTCTTTAGCTACAAACCTTTCTTCATTGAATGGTGTGTATGGTGGCATGTTAACTGCAATGGCAAAAAACTAATTAGAATTTAGTTAAATAACCCCAAATCAATTATTAATTAAAATCTAAATTAGAAAAACATGGCAGGAGGAGCAAAAGAATCACCAAGGCAGAAAATGATAAACCTAATGTATCTGGTTTTCATTTGTATGCTTGCCCTAAACATGAGTAAAGAAGTTCTAGCTGCATTCGGTATTATGAATGTTAAAATGGAAGCTTCTAATGAGAAGACTACAGCAAGTAACGATTTGTTTCTTGAAAGTCTTGAAACTAAAGCATCTGAAGACGCAACTAAATACGACAAGTTGTATAAAAATGCGCAGAAGATAAAATCATTGTCTCAAGAGTACTATGACTACCTACAGTCTCTTAAAGATGGTATGGTTGAAGGCGTTGAAGACCCTACAGATTATCAAGTAATGGATAAAGCTGATTATTTGAATGGTCAATTTTTTCAAGGAGATAATTTAGCAGAAGGTGGTCAAGAATTCATGAAGAGAATTAATGACTATCGTACAAACATAGCTAAATTAGTACCTGAAGCTTTACAAGCTACCGTACAGTCACGTTTTGAAGTAGGTGATGAAAACGGTAAAGTTGAGGCTAGAGATGGATCAAAACAAGAATGGATTAGCTATCACTATAAAGATTTTCCATTGATTGCTTCTCTTACAAAGTTAACAGCTTTACAATCTGATATTAAGGCAACTGAAGAAGATGCTTTGAAATCGATGTTAGCTGGTGAGTTAAGTGAGCAAGTTTCATTGAAAAGCTTTCAAATGGCCTTACACGGAGCAAAATCTGCTTTTTATTCTGGTGATAAATATGAAGGAAAAATTATGATCAGTAAAACTGATAAATCTTCTACGCCAGTAAAAGCTGACTTAAAATTAGACGGTAGAAAATTGGCTGCTGGTAAAGACTACAAGTTAGAAGCTGGTGGTGTTAAAATGTTGATTGGAGCCGGTAATCCTGGTGACCACGAAGTAACCGGTACCGTTTATTTCATGCAAGATGGTGAAGAAATTCCTGTTGAGGTTAAAAGTAGCTTTGCTACAATCTCTAAACCAGGTGCTGCTTTAATCGCTGCTGATAAAATGAATGTTGTTTACCGTGGTGTTGCTAACCCTATGAGTATTTCTATTCCTGGTATTCCTAACAATAAAGTTAGTGCAAGAGCTCCAGGATTATCAAAGCGTAGTGGTAGTAGTTATATCATGAAGCCTGGTAAAGGAAGAACGGTAACTATTAGTGCTTCAGGTACCTTACCTGATGGTCAACCTGTTGGTTCTAAGACAGAATTCAGAATTAAAGATATTCCAAGACCAGCTGGTTCAATAAGTAAGCAAACAGGTAGTGTTAAATTACCCCGTAAGAACTTAGAAATTGCAACTATTGGTGCTTTATTAGAAGATTTTGATTTTGATTTAAATCTTAAGGTTAGTGGATTCAAATTTAAAGTTCCAGGTCAACCTACAGTAATAGTAAAAGGAAATAAGTTGAATGGTCAAGCCAAGTCTGCTTTAAAAAGAGCAAAGCGAGGTTCAGCAGTTCAAGTATTTGATATCAATGCTTATATAACCAACAATAAAGGTTATAAATTGAAAAAAGTATCTCCGGTAGTAGTTGAGATTACAAATTAGTAACTATAAAATTGCCGAGCGAACGTTTACGGTCGCTCGGTTACTTTTAAATGATTAGAAAAATGAATTGGAAGAATGTTTTAGTAATTGGAGTTGTTAGTCTTTTACCCATCACAATGATGGCGCAAGCAAACATCCTTAATGCAAAAAAACCTGAGCAAATTGGTGTAAAAACTGAAACTCAGCTAGCACAGGATAATGATGCTCCTTTAAAGTATGGTTATGTTGATGACCGTGATATTTTATGGTCAAAGACGGTATGGGAAGTTGTCGACTTAGATGAGCGTGTAAACTTTCCATTATACTACCCTACTGACACCATCGATATAGGTGCTGATAGAAGATCGTTATATGATGTTCTTTTAAAGAATATTAAAAACGGTAAACTTGAAGACGTTTATGTTGATTCTTATTTTACTGAAAAACGAAAATTTGAAGATCTTAAGGCAACCTTAAGAAAAGTGGATACCTTAGAATACGGCTACGAACAGATTAATGCTGGCGAAGCACTTTCACCTGAATATGTTACTGAAAGAGCACTTTCTGCCGCTGATATTGAAGAGTATCGAATGAAAGGTATCTGGTATTTTGACAAGCGTCAAGGTGAATTAAAGTACCGTCTTTTAGGTATAGCTCCTGTTGCACCAGATGTAAACTTTATTGACGACGAATCTATGGATCCGTCTGACGCAAAGGTTGAACTCTTCTGGGTATGGTACCCAGGTGCCAGGCAAATTTTACATGATGCTAAAGTTTTTAACCAGCGTAATTCAGCACAACCTATATCATTTGATATGTTGTTGAATGCAAGAAGGTTTAACGGAGTTATCTATAGAGAAGACAATGTACACGGAGACCGAAAGGTTAAAGATTACATTACAGATAATGCCTTGTTCCAATTATTGGAGGCCAACAGAATTCAAGAGGTCATTCGAGATAGAGAACAAGATATGTGGAGTTATTAATTCTTTATATCTTTTAAAATTCCAATTCAAGATATTAAAAACCATCAGTGTTATGCTGATGGTTTTTTATTTATCGTTATTTCAACTAACTCAACATAAGTAACTGACTTTTTTTGCTACCAAATTTGAATACGTAACTTAGCCCTATGGTTGATTATATAGTGGTTGGTCTTGGTCTTGCCGGAATTTCTTTTTGTGAACAACTTGAAAAACATAAGAAATCATACGTAGTTATTTCAAAAGACTTTCATTCATCTTCTAAGGTAGCAGGGGGGCTATTAAATCCGGTAATTTTAAAAAGATTTACATTGCCTTGGAAAGTAACCGAACAACTAGAAATTGCCTTACCGTTTTATCGGCAACTTCAGAAAAAATTAAATTCAACTTTTTTACATGACCTTTCAATATTGAGAAGATTTCACTCTATTGAAGAACAAAATTTATGGTTTGAGGCATCAGACAGGCAAGGTGTAGGTCAATTTCTTTTTCATAAATTATTGAATAATAAAAATAAATATATTGACGCCCCATTCGGATTTGGGAGGGTTTTGCAAACCAATCGTATTGATACGCAAACCTTGATGTCGTCATACCAAAAATTTCTAAAGGAAGACCATAAGTTACGTGTTGAACCTTTTGATTACAACGAAATTACTTTTGAAAAAAAGGAGATTCGATATAGAGACATTAATGCTCATAATATTGTTTTTTGTGAAGGTTTCGGGGTTCAGAAAAATCCGTTTTTCAAGTATCTTCCAATTAAAGGCACAAAAGGCGAATACGTGATTATCAAAGCACCTGAATTAAAAGAAGAGAAAGCCATTAAGGCATCTATATTTTGCATCCCGTTAGGAAATGATATGTATAAAATAGGGGCGAATTATGACCATCATGATAAAACATTTACCCCAACCGAAGCAACAAAGAATTATCTCTTAGATAAATTGAAATCTTTTGTAAAATGTGAATTTAAAGTGGTGGATCATATTGCAGGTATCAGACCAACGGTGGCTGATAGAAAACCCGTTGTAGGTTCAAGTAATCAGCATGAGAGACTACATGTTTTAAACGGACTAGGTTCTAGAGGTATTATCGGTGCCCCATTCATAGCACAACAATTATTTAATCATCTTGAAAAAGGCGCAGCAATAGACCACGAAATAAATATTGATAGATTTGCTGATGAATACTAAGTAGCATAGTTTTTCGCTGCCTTAGCATCGTATTTAATAAAAAGGTTTATCCATATATTTCTAGATAGACGAATATTTAAAGGGATAAAAACAAAAATAACAACACAAATAGTAACCAGTGTTTGAATTAGGTTTAACTCAAGTACCAAGTAGGCTAATCCAAAAATAATCAAGCATAAAAAAACACCTAATCCATAGCTAACGTACATAGCACCAAAAAAGAATGACGGTTCCATTTTATATTTGGTATTGCATTTTGAGCAGCGAACATTCATTTTGAATAAATTCTTTAAGATGTACGGATTTGATTCGAGATACATGCTTTCAAGATGGCATTTAGGGCAATTTCCTGTTAAAATACTGTATAGTTTGTTTCCTTTTTTTAACATTTGCCGAACTTTGAGTAAAAGTACTCAAATACATTTTTTCTAATCTAATTTTAAAGACAATTAATGCTGAATATTCATAATCTTTCAGTCTCCTTTTCAGGTGAGTATTTATTTGAAGAAATATCCTTTAGATTAAATGGGGGAGACCGTGTTGGATTGATTGGAAAAAATGGAGCAGGAAAGTCTACCCTCTTGAAATTACTTTCTGGCGATATGGAATATGATACGGGTACAATTGCTATTGAAAAAGACACAAAAATTGGGTTCTTGCGTCAAGATATTGATTTTGAAAAGGGCAGAACCGTTTTAGAAGAATCTTATCAAGCTTTTGAAGAAATAAAGGCCGCTGAAGCGAAACTTGAAACCATAAATCAACAGCTAGCTGAGCGCACTGATTATGAAAGTGAAAGTTATAATCAATTGATTATAGACTTAAATGATATAACCGAAAATTATGAAATCATTGGGGGTTATAATTATCAAGGTGAAACTGAAAAAATTCTTCAAGGTTTAGGTTTTAACAGAGAAGATTTTCAAAAATTAACTGAGACATTTTCTGGTGGATGGCGTATGCGAATTGAGCTGGCAAAATTGCTTTTACAAGATAATGACGTATTGCTTCTTGATGAGCCTACAAACCACTTAGATATTGAATCAATTATTTGGCTTGAGCAATTTTTAAAGAACTATTCAGGGGCAGTGGTTATTGTTTCGCATGATAAGATGTTTTTAGACAATGTGACCAATCGAACAATAGAAATTTCTTTGGGTAGAATTTATGATTACAACAAGCCCTATTCACAATATTTGGTGCTTAGAAACGAGATCAAGCAGCAACAATTAAATGCACAAAAAAACCAGCAGAAAGAAATTCAGCAAGCTGAACGTTTAATTGAAAAATTTAGAGCGAAATCAACCAAGGCGTCGATGGCACAATCACTGATTAAAAAGCTTGATAAAATTGAGCGTATTGAAGTTGATGCCGATGACAATACGGTCATGAATGTTCGTTTTCCGGTTTCGATAATACCCGGTAAGGTGGTTGCCGAAATTGAAAATCTCTCTAAAAGCTATGGTTCAAATCACGTGTTAGATACTATAAATCTGCTTATTGAACGAGATAGTAAAACAGCTTTTGTGGGTCAGAATGGTCAAGGTAAATCAACTTTGGCTAAAATTATGGTGGGCGAACTTGATTTTGATGGTCATTTGAAATTGGGTCATAATGTACAGATAGGATATTTTGCCCAAAATCAAGCTGAGTATTTAGATGGTAGTAAAACCGTTTTAGATACAATGATAGATTCGGCCACCGAAAAGAATAGAAGTAAAGTACGTGATATATTAGGTTCATTTTTATTTAGAGGCGAAGAAGTTGATAAATATGTAAAGGTGCTTTCAGGTGGCGAACGAAATCGTTTAGCCTTAGCCAAGATGCTATTACAACCTTTTAATGTTTTGGTAATGGATGAGCCTACCAATCATTTAGATATTAAATCTAAGAATGTACTCAAACAGGCTTTACAAAATTTTGAAGGTACTTTAATACTAGTTTCTCATGATAGAGATTTTCTTCAGGGTCTAAGTAATAGGGTGTATGAATTTAAAGACAAAAAAATAAAAGAGTATTTGGGTGATATTGATTACTATCTTAATGAAAGGGCAGCTGCAGATTTCAGAGCCATTGAAAAGAAGAATAATCAACAACCTATCAAGAAAGTCAAATCAAATGATGGAGGTAATGACTTCAAAATTCAAAAAAAGCTAAAATCACTTAAGAATAAGTTACGTACGGTTGAAAAAGATATTTCTTCACTAGAAAAAGAAATAGCGGTTATTGATCAAGAATTACTAATTAATTATGATGAGACAATAGCTCAGCCCAATTTTTTTGATTCTTATGAGATTAAGAAGAAGAATCTTGATGAATTAATGTCTCGTTGGGAAGAATTAACTCAGAATTTAGAAAAAATTGATATTTAAGAAAAATCTGACAACACTTTTTAAGGAGTTCACAACAAAAATGGTTTAAAAGCAATCACTTTATCGATTTCATTAGTAAAATTTAGGATAATACCTTTACATTTGTAGGGTAATTCTTATATTATCTTTAATAAATGAGAACGATTATTCAAACAATTATACTAATTCTGGCCTTTCAAGTTGTAAGGGGTACTATTCCGGCGAAGGAGAAGCAGGCTTTGATTGATTTGTATGCAGCCACTAACGGTATTGAATGGAACCAAAAATGGGACCTTTCGAAATCAGTTTCTCAATGGGCTGGTGTTGAAATTAAAAGAAATCATGTGGTTTCTTTAAACTTAATGAATAATAACCTTCAAGGTAAAATTCCAAATTCAATAGCTAATCTTAAAAATCTTGAAGTCCTAAATTTAGCTTTTAATAGTTTGACTGGTTCATTACCAGAATCAATAACTACATTAAAAAATTTAGAAGTTTTGCGTTTAGGTAAAAACGGTTTAAGTGGCAATTTGCCAGATACTATTAGCAATCTTCAAAAGTTACAGGTATTTGATCTTTTTAGCAATAAAATATCAGGTGTTTTACCAAGTAGTATTGGTAAATTAAAAGCATTAAAAGTAATTTCATTTTCTGACAATGCTCTTTTTGGACAGTTACCTAAATCACTAGGTAATTTAAAGGAACTTGAAAGATTAGAACTAGCAGAAAATAGTTTCTATGGTACTATACCTGAAGAACTTGGTAGTCTTGATGAACTAAGCATGATTGTTTTGGCTGAAAATAATTTTACAGGTCAGTTATCTTCAGCTGTATTTGCACTTCCTAAATTAAAAGTACTTCAGCTGCAAAACAATGGTTTTGATGTACAAGAGTTAAAAAAGATGACTCCTGTGTCATCTAAATTGGCACTGTTTGAATATGACAATATTGAGTTAAAAACAAATCCCGAGACATTAAAAATATACCCAAACAGGGAAGTTAGAATGGCGGACACAAAGTTTGAAGATGATGATAATTAAATTGTATAGCCAAATGAATTTCTTAATGATAAAACCAAATATGTTGCGAGTAGCATTAACACTAGTATTGTTCATAATAGTTTCTAAAACAATGGCACAAATCTCTAGTCAAGAGAAAAATGCCCTAGTAGAATTATACCATCAAACCAATGGTCAAGATTGGACAGTTAATTGGAATTTAGATGAGGCTCCTTCAAAATGGCATGGCATTATAGTTGAAGATAATAAGGTTGTTGAAATAAATTTATTTCGGAATAATTTAGAGGGTTCACTACCTGAGAGTATTGGTAAATTAAAAAATCTCGTTCATTTAAATCTTGCGTTTAACTCATTGACTGGCCAGTTACCCAAAGATATGGTCAACCTTACAAAGTTGAAGGTCTTTAAAATTGAAATGAATAGGATAAAAGGTGCGATACCTTTAAGTATAGGCAATATGGAGAGTTTAGAGGAGTTTACTGCGTTCAATAATTTTTTATCAGGACCTATTCCGAAGAGTTTTGGGTCATTGAGTAAGTTGAAAATTTTAAATCTTTCAAGTAATAATTTAAAAGGATTTATTCCTGAATCAATAGGCAGTCTAAAAAATTTAGAAGTTTTAGGTTTATTCGAAAATTCATTAGAAGGTACAATTCCAAATACAATAGGAAGGTTATCAAATTTAAATGAACTGGTATTGGCCAATAATCAGCTGGGTGGGGCTATACCGGCTGAAATTGGTCAATTAGCCAGCCTGAAAATTTTACAAATACAAAATAATAAGTTTGATTCCTTTAAAAATCTTGAATATATGAACACTAAGGGTTTATTGGCCTTTGATACAGATGAAGAAAAATATAATGCCAATTTCAAAAATTTGAAAACTGCGCCAACGCGTATGGCTGATACAAAGTTTGAAGATGATAATGATTAATATTTAGTAAAGTTGTTTAATAATTTTTAATGTAATAAAGTAGTAATTCTTTTTTTCTAGTTAGTAGTTTGGTTTTAGGGGGTGCGAG
>CAZKQM010000040.1:0-25451 GCA_964554895.1 uncultured Maribacter sp.
ATTGTTGTTATTGTTTTATAAACAATTGAATAAGGAGTTATCAATACAGATCAAACAATAATATACTTTCGTAAAATATTTTTATAAAAAATACTATTTCTTTTTGATGAGTAATGTATTTGTACCTTTGTTAGGGTAAATAATTAAATATTATTTAAAATGAAAATAGCCATAGGAAATGACCATGCTGGTACTGAGTATAAATTAGCCATTATTGGGTTGTTAAAATCTCTTCAAATTGAAATTACCAATTATGGCACTAATGGTACAGATAGTGTAGATTATCCTGATTTTATTCATCCTGTTGCTAATGATGTTGAAAATGGGTCAGCAGATTTTGGTATTATCATTTGTGGTAGCGGAAACGGAGCTTCAATGACAGCTAACAAACATCAAAAGGTTAGATCTGCTTTGTGTTGGACAAATGAAATAGTGAAATTAGCGCGTGAACACAATGATGCTAATGTTTTAAGCTTGCCTGCTCGTTTTATTTCTTTACCTCAATCTTTAGAAATGGTAAGAACTTTTCTAAAAACCGAATTTGAAGGTGGGCGCCATGAGCGAAGGGTTGAAAAAATCGCTTGTAGTTAGTTTAGAAATTACCTCATAATTAAGAAATTGTTTTGCTTAATATAGCTGTCAAAAAATTTGAAGAATTAAATACTGCTGAACTATATAGTTTGTTACAATTACGTTCTGAAATTTTTGTTGTAGAACAAAATTGTGTGTATCAAGATTTAGACGGAAAAGACGAAAAGGCACTTCATGTAATAGGGTATAAAAATAATAAGATAGTAGCTTATACCCGAATTTTTAAAGCAGGAGATTATTTAGCTGAGGCAAGTATAGGTAGGGTTGTGGTTATAGATACTGAACGTCAAAAAGGATATGGCATTGATATTATGAAAGCTTCTATTAAAGTGGTAGAAGAAAATTTTAAAGCAACGCGTATTGTCGTTTCTGCCCAAACGTATTTAACAAGTTTTTACAATGCATTGGGTTTTATTGAAAAAGGAGGAGATTATCTAGAAGACGGTATACCCCATGTGATGATGGTTAGAATTTAAATATGACCCCCTTTTAGTTTAAATTAGCGATAAACCAATCAATTAAATCTTGATTTACATTTGAAGCATCAGGTAATTTATCTCCTAAATAAATGCCAAAAGGATCTTCATGGTAGGTGTGATACGTAAAGTGAATGTTGTTGGTTTTTAAAATATCGACCATATCTTCAACAAATTGAAGTCCGCCTTTATTATTTTTAAAACACGGATTTCCAGCACCAAATTCTCCCATAAATAAAGCAACATTTTTGTTTTCTGCCCAGGCAACTATTTTACCTATTTCAGTTTCTAAATAATTTTTATTTCGTACTAAAACCTCCTCTTCTTGAGTATAAAAATCTAGTCGTAATTCAGCACCATTATCATGAGCAACATTTACTCCTTTCATCCATCCATTTACTTCATAAAAGTAATTTTGCTTCGGAATAAAATGATGAATAAAGTTTGATAAATTACTGTTTTCGGTTGTATTTGATACAAATAAACTGTTTGAATCATTTCTTCCTTCTTGTTTGCTTAACCCACCAGAGCCTCTATTGTTTTCACTCCAAAAAAACCATCCATCATCATCATTTAAATTGATATTCGGAATATCACGAACAAAATTTTCATTTTCATCATATTCTTTAATTATCATATCATCAAAAAATACAATTCCGTCAACTTCTGCACCAACAACAGTGGGCACCGCTATTTTAATTTTTTTATCTTTTATTTGAAATCGTTCTCCTTGGTAAAAGGTCCAATCAGAATTGTCTTTAATTAATTTTGGGTTGTTCAAAATTGAGGTATACCATTCTTCTGAGCTCGTTTCTATTAAAGTATCATCAGGATATTTACCGCCATCACCTAAAGCTGTGAATTCAAGTAATTGATGGGTATATAAGTAAGGGCTGTAGCCATGAAATTCATAAGCAATAGCATTTCCGTTTACGTCAGGAAAATTATAATTTTCAGTGTCTGGCTGTCCTTTTATCTCAATGGCCTGTTCAATAAAAAGTATATGATTTTCATCAACTTCTCTTATTCCATTAATAAGATTTTGCGCAAGCATGCTCCATTGATTTATTGAAGCGGAAGGAAAAGGCTCATTAAGCGGTCCGTATCCTGCAATTTGGCTTTCATCTTTATAGCGCTCAGCAATGGCTTTCCATAAAGCGATAAGTCTATTTTGATTTTCCATAGAATTCCAAAGCGCATCGCCCTCTCCTCTCGATTGATATCCACCTTGCGGAATATGCATATTTAGAATCAAATAAATATTATGCTTTTTTGCCCATTCGATGTTTTGATCTAACCAATCCCAGCCAGATTGTTTGTACGTATACGTATTCGAATCATCTTCAAAATATTTATAATTCATATAGAAACGTATCGTATTCATACCCATATCACGTACGCGTTGAAAATCAATTTCAGTATGATGAGGTATCAAATTATTTGACCAAACGAAATTACTAAAGGCAACGCCTTGCAAATTAACTGGTCTTTGTTGTGCATCTACTATTTGAGCGCCTTTTAATCGTAATAATAAGTTTTCAGAGCTTTCATCTAAAAGCTCTTCAACGATTTCTTCAGCCGTTTCTACTATGGGTTCTTCAACACCTTCTTCAATTTGTTCTTCATCAAATTGTTCAGGCAATGCATTGATACTAAGCGTATCATCATTACCACATGATAAGGAAAACAAAAAAATAAGAGGAAATAAAAATATTAGTTTCATTCAAAAATCTACAATTCTATGATTTAGACGAATTCGTCTATTTTAAACCGATTTTAACTTAGGCCCAATATGAAGATTTAGATCGACAAGATAAATAACAAATCACATAATTGAAAACGTACGACACTTTTTAAAAATGAAAATACTTTTGACTTGATTTAGAAAGCTAAAAAAGCTGTAATTTTCCAAAAGAAATCAGAAAATGTAACTTCATGAAATTTAAAAATATAGCTGCATTCATCTTACTTTTTTCAATATTAATAGCTTGTTCAGAATCAATGAAAGAAGCTAACATTATTGAAAATAGTATTCAAGAAACAAAGACGGAATTTGCACCCGATAAACGTGTTGCTCTTTTTGATGTTTATGTTGAAAAAAAGAGAGACAATTACATACTTAAAGGAGAAAGTGATATGGCGCATGCCATAACTTCTTTTAAAGAGAAGTTAGTGTTACAAAAAATTAATTTCGTTGACAGCATTCAGCTTTTACCCGCAACAAATGTAGAAGAATTTACCAATGCAGTGGTTAATATTTCAGTGGCAAATTTGCGTAGTAATCCAAAGCATTCTGCTGAATTGGGCACTCAAGCGATTTTAGGAACACCTTTGAAAGTATTGAAAAAAGAAGGAGAGTGGTTTTATATTCAAACCCCTGATAAATACCTTTCTTGGGTTGATGAAGGTGGTATTACTTTGATGAATGCAAATCGGTTTGAAGAATGGAAAACAAGAGAAAAAATTATATACACAAAAACCTATGGGCATGCCTATAATGATGAGAACGAAAAAGATATAGTATCTGATTTGGTAGCTGGCGATGTTCTTGAATTTGTAAAATTAGCAGGCAATCATTTTGTTGCCGCTTTTCCTGACGGAAGAATAGCAATGGTTCGACATAGTGAGTCAAAGAATTATAAAGGGTGGCTTGAAAATTTAAGCGTATCACCAGAAAATTTGGTTGCTACCTCAAAACAACTCATGGGTGTACCTTATTTATGGGGAGGAACATCAACCAAGGGGGTGGATTGCAGCGGATTTACAAAAACCATTTACCTTTTAAACGGAATGGTTATACCACGGGATGCATCACAACAAGTGCATACTGGAAAGCAAATCGACGACACTCAAAATTTTGAAAATCTTGAAAAAGGCGATTTATTATTTTTTGGAAAAAAAGCCACAGCAACAGCTAAAGAAAGAGTAGTGCATGTAGGCATGTGGATTGGCAATAACGAATTTATTCATGCGTCAAATCGAGTACGAGTTAGCAGTATAGATCCAAATTCTAAGAATTTTGACGCATACAATTTGAATCGATATTTACGATCAAAACGTGTTTTAAAAGAAGAAGATAAAGACTTAATTCATCTAAAAAAGAATTCAATATATTAATTACAACCCGAATTTTTGATTGAATTGTGCAATATTAAAACCGTTTTCTATAACCTGCTGTGCCTGTTCACTTTCTAAATTCAAAAGGGCGTTGGTATGATTAAAATGGATGAAATAAATTTTTGCTTTTTCTGTTGTTGAGAGCTTTTTAAATAAAGCCATGCTTTCAACAACAAAAGGATGCGGTATTTGAGAAATATCACGGGTATTTAATTCCTCACCATCAAAAAAGCTTGCATCTAAAAAAGCAAAATCTACTGTTTTTATGAGTTCTGTAATATTGGTATCCCATTTTTCCCACTTGTCAATGTCCGGAATAAACAAGGCTGATTTGTTAGGACCAGTAATTTTATAACCAACAGTTTCTGAAAATTCATCTCGATGCGGTACCTGTAGAGGCATCACTTTTAAAGCAGAGGTCATTGACAGTGATTTCCTATTTTCAATAGGATGTAAATCAATGTTTTTATTAGAAACAAGCTGACTCCATGGTCCGTTTTCGTTTAAAAAGGCATTCATTTTTGGCATTACATATACAGGAAGATGATTGGCGTTTGTTGCCTCTTTACCTAAATACATCAAACCTGAATAATGCCCAATGTGTGCATGCGTCAGAAATATTCGTGTGGGTAGTTCAGGGGCATCCCACGAAGCATGATTTTTTAAAAGTTTGGTCTGTTGCGAAATATCAGGCGTTGCATCAAAAAGATAAGTTTCATGATTTAGATGATCAATTATCCCTAAAGAAACAACCTTTCTTGAAGCATCTGGGTTTTCAAATAAATCAGCACAACATTCTTTTTTACATGCTATATGAGGAGACCCTGCATCTTGAAGTGTACCTAATAAGATAAGTTCTACATCATATTTGTTTAAAGGGCTTGTTTTATTCGATGGCACCTGATTACAAGAAAATATCAAACCTATGACACTGCTCAGTACTACTAGATGAAATTTCATAATTTTTGGTTTGAATTAAAATTAGCGTATTAATTGAATAATTAAGATATTACTGAAACATAAAACTATTTTAAAACTAGAAACATGAAATATTTTCTCATTATAATAAGTTTAATTTGTCTTTCTAAAAAGGCATTCGCACAACATGATAGTATTCCTAAAACGGCCTTTACTAAAATGTATTTACCGGTATGGAAAGTAGCAACTGAGCATTGTTTAGATGTTGCCAAAGCTATGCCAGAAGAAAAATATAATTTTAAACCAACGGCGATTAGTAAAACTTTTGCCGAGCAAATGGTACATATAGCTGCTGCAAATAAGCTTCTTACAAATCGATATGTATTGGGAATGGATGTAAAACCAAATACGCCTGACGCATCTCAATTCACGAAAGCAGAAATATTAGAAATGATGCAAGAAAGTTTCAATTACACAAAGCAAGTTATTATCACCGTTGAACAAGAAAAGTTAGATGAAACATGCAAAATGTATCATAGCGGAAATATAGTTAGTCGTGCTTTTGCTCTTTTTTATGCGCAAGACCACTTAGTTAATCATCGTGCAAAGTCTAATTTGTATTTACGTATGAATGGCATAGAACCACCTGAATATACATGGTAAACTTATTTTAAAATACTAGTGTATTGTGTGGTGTTTTTTAAAAGTTTTGTTGCTTCTAAAATGGCATCGTCATTTAATAGGTAGTACTGATAAAGACCATCTCGGTAAAAATAACGCTTAATAATTTCGTCTTCTATTTTGTTCTGAATTTCTTTTTGATGCGTTTTAAGAGAAGAGATTTTACTTTTCTCTAAGGTGCCAATTAATTTTTCAAAATCAGCTTCAATAGTTTCATCAATAAGAACATCATCTTTATCTGCTAAGGCCGCTTTAATAGCTTTTTCAGCTTTTGTTTCAAAAGAGAAATCGCTATTTGATACATGGGTGATAAACTCTTGATATTGTGTGTCATTAAATTTAAAATCATTGATGTTGTCAAGTTTATTCTTGTAGAAATAGTTAGTAGCATAATCAAAAATTATGTTGTTACTTAAAAGAGCTCTAGTCATTAAATTCGCTTTTGCTGTTTCAATTTCTACATCTGGCAGAATACCGCCACCGTCTTGAACAGGCCTTCCGTTTCGCGTTTTAAACTCATTAAAAACAGTATTTTTAACCGCTTTATTATTCTCATCTCTGTTCCAATAATCTAAAGATTGTATGCATCTACCTGAAGGAGTAAAATATCTTGAAATGGTTACCTTGAGTTGCGTACCATAGGTTAATTTCAAGGGGCGTTGCACTAAACCTTTACCAAAACTACGAGCACCCATTACAACAGCTCTATCTAAATCTTGCAAGCTACCCGATACAATTTCACTTGCTGAAGCGCTGCTGCCATTAACAAGCACAACTAAAGGTATTTCAGTGTCGACTGCTTTGTTTTTGGTGTGGTATTCGCGATTAAATTTTTTGACTTTTGATTTAGTAGTAACGATAAGCTCACCTTTTTCAACAAACAAATTGGTCACATTAATCGCTTCTGAAAGTAATCCGCCAGGATTTCCTCTCAAATCAAGAATTATTTTTTCAGCACCTTTTCCTTTTAAATCTAGGAGAGCTGATTTTGTTTGACGAGACGCCTTTTCGTTGAATTTAGCTAAAACTATATATCCTGTTTTTGCATCAACCATTTCATAAAAGGGCACAGCATCAACTTCAACAGCACCTCGAGTTACAGTGGTGGTTTTGATTTTACCTTGTCTTTTAAATGTAATTTTAATTGAAGAACTATTAGCCCCTTTCAGCAATTCACTTGCATTGTCATCAAAATCAGCAACTTTAATATCGCCAATTTGAATAATTTCATCACCAGCTTTAAGACCAGCGTTGTCTGCCGGATACCCTTTGTAGGGCTCTATAATTAAAAGGCGGTCATCGAAAGAACGTACAGTTGTGCCAATTCCTGAATATTCACCTGCATTATTAATCCGGTACTCCTCTACATCTTGTTCATTCAAAAACTTGGTGTAAGGGTCTAAATCATCAAGCATGTTTTTGATAGCTGTATCCATCAATTCAGCCGGATTAGTTTCATCAACATAATTCATGTTTAATTCTTTGAAGAGCGTGGTGAAAATCTCAATCTGCTTGGCGATTTCGAAAAAATCACTTTTAAAACTACTCGCACCAACAAGAATTACAACTGAAAATAAAGGAATTAAAACCCTCTTTTTAAACACTTTGTTCATCATCAATTTTCTTTTTGAATTTTAGAAGTACTGATTTTAATTTCTCATCAATTGTTTTAAAATCAGGTATCTCTTTGCCAAGATATAAAAACAGAAACGCAAAAGAAGCGTCACTATTGTTAAAAACTAAGCTTTTGTTGTGTCTGTAACTTTCACGCATTAGTCGTTTAATACGATTGCGTTTTACAGCGCTTTTAAACTTTTTTTTAGAAACAGATACAGTTGCCTGAATAGGCACATCATATGGTAATTTTGTTTGAAGATAGATGAGTTTTATCGGATACTGAGAAATACTTTTTCCATGAGCAAAAAGAGCATCAATAAGTTTTTTGCTTTTGAGTTTTTCCTTTTTTGGAAAAGATACATCCATTTTTTAATTCTTAGGCATTACCTCAGCCTGCCATAAGTTATCTTCTTTAGCAATATCTGCCATTAATTGAGATGGATCTATAAGTACTGCTTTGATATCTTCTAATGGGCGATTAACTGTAAAATCATAAGTAGGGCTTACCCATGCCCAATCTTCAAGAACTGTTCTTTTTAATTGTGGATACTGATTTTCCTTCTCGCCCCGCATCATACGTAAAGGCGCATAGAAAGTTTCTTGCGAACCATCATTATACACTACTAAAATATCAATAGGCATTGGCATAAGACCCTTTCTTTCAAGTATAATTTTTGTCTTTTCACCTGAAGCACTCACTTCATTAATACTATAGTCGATGGTGTTTGTAGTTTGCGTCCAATCAGTTAAATACCAATCTAATTCGATTCCTGAAATCTTTTCTGCACTTCTTTTTATATCGTTGGGTACGGGGTGTTTGAATTTAAAATCTTCGTAATATTTTTTTAGTGTTTCAATCAATTTATCAGAGCCAATAACGTAACTAAGTTGAGCTAAAAATACTGACCCCTTACTGTAGGCAGACCTTCCGTAAGGGGCATTTGAATCATAACGGTCAGCATGCGTTGTTTGGGGTTGTTCTTTACCAGAATTAACTAAACTGAAATAACTAGAATAGGATCCTTCAAAAGGGTTTTGTTTGTTTTGATCCATTACCTCATTCATAGCCAATGATGAAATAAAACTTGTAAAACCTTCATCCATCCATTCATGTTTGGCTTCATTGGTTGCTAAAATGTGTTGAAACCAAGAATGTGCTAGCTCATGAGCTGTTACTCCCACAAGGCTACCAAACTTTCGTTTGCCTGTGATTAACGTCGACATGGCATACTCCATACCTCCATCTCCTCCTTGAATAACTGAATATTGGTCATAGGGATATTCGCCAATGTTTTTACTGAAAAAGTTCATAAGCTCAGCAGTTTTTGGCTGTAACTTTTTCCAGTTATCTATAATGGTTGAATCATTTTTATACAAAAAATGAAGTGTTGGCCCATTTTCAACTTGCAGGGTATCATGTAAATATTCAGGGTCAGCAGCCCACATGAAATCATGTACTTGGGGGGCTTTAAAATGCCAGGTTAATGTTTTGCCGCGTTTCTTTTTAACTTTTGTACTAGGCGTTTCATAACCATGCCCTATTTCTTCTGCGTTTTGTAAATACCCAGTTCCACCAACAATATAATCTTTGTCAATAGTAAGTTTTACGTCAAAATCGCCCCAAACCCCATGAAATTCACGTCCAATATAAGGATCAGCATGCCAGCCTTCAAAATCATATTCTGCCATTTTTGGATACCATTGACTCATTGAAAGCGCCACGCCTTCGGTACTGTTTCTACCAGAGCGTCTAATTTGAAGAGGCACTTGACCATTAAACTCCATATCAAATGTAGATTTCGCACCTGCCGCAATGGGCTTTGCTAAATCAACTACTAATACTGTGCCCTCTTCATTAAAACTTAATTGAACGCCATCTTGTTTTATAGAAGTGGCGTGTAAATAGCCTATTTCACTTTGATTTAAAGTAGCGATCCGGCTAGTTTTGTCTAGATTGGTCATTCTAGAATCAGGATCTGCGATGTTTTGCAGACGAATATCCATTTCGCTACCAGGTTGAAAAGCGTTAAAATAAAGATGGTAATATACCCGTGTTATTTCATCAGTAGAGTTATTTGTATACACCAATTTTTGAGTACCAGTGTATTGAAAATTATCAACATCCATAACTACTTCCATGCTGTAATCAACATGTTGTTGCCAATATGGGTTGTTCTGTGAAAAGCCAGTTAAGGCAAAAGCGAGAGTTAAAATGTTAATCAATTTCATAGCTAAATCAATGAGGATTTACAATTTTATTTTTCCTGTTGAAACGCCCTTCGCCATTATGAGTGCGTTATAGGCATTAACAATTTTACCTGAGGTAGATATCTCATCAAGTGTTGCTGTTTTGCCGGTTTCGCCACCTAAAACAACTTTCGGCTTGATAGGCAAGCCTGACTTCATGATAATTTTCTTTACCTGTGCCGCAGTTAGTTTTGGGTATTGCGACCATAGTAAAGCTGCAACACCAGAAACCCCAGGCGCCGCCATTGATGTTCCGGGTGAATATTCATAGGTATTGTTCGGATAGGACGAATAAACATCAGTACCTGGCGCAAAAACATCAACATTAATTTTGCCATAATTAGAATAATTCGCTAACAATGTGGAACCGTATTTTGGGTTAATTGCTCCTACAGTAATAAGATTATCTGAAAATTCAGCGCCATTATTTATTTGGTCATTAGGAAAATTTGGATTGCTAGGATCATCAAGGTTTGCGCCATCGTTACCTGCAGCGTGTACAAAAAGCACATCTTTTGATGCGGCATATTTTAGGGCATCATAAACCCATTCTGCCTTTGGCGAAAACCCTTTACCGAAACTTGCATTGATGATTTTAGCCCCATTGTCTACCGCATAGCGAATACCCATGGCAATGTCTTTATCATATTCATCGCCATTTGGCACTGCTCTAATACTCATTAATTGTACGTTATTAGCAACGCCATTAGCACCTTTGCCATTGTTTCTTTCTGCAGCGATAATACCCGCAACATGGGTGCCATGACTTTCATCTTTTGAGCGACTTTGAGGGTTGCCATTTCCGTAGCTTTGATTATCAAAATCATACGGGTTGTCTCCTACTTCTGTACGACCGTTGAAATCAACATTATAATGATAATTAGCTTGTTCAGTGAAATAAACAATGCCATCATTGAGTTCTTCAATTACTTCAGGTATAGTATCTTTAAAAGTATACATTTGCATTAAAACGCCAACATTTTGTTGCATCGCAGAATCTTCAGATTTAATACCAGCAACATCTTTTTTGGTATAATCAGTTTTGTTAAGATGTTTTTTTACAGCTGCATCAGCATTATTAACCGCTTGCAGAATTTGTTCATATTGTTGCTTATTTTGCACTGCTTTTGCGAATTCAGCTTCAACTTTTTCTTTTGCCTTTGCCTGCATTTCAGCATCGCCTAAATTAAGTCTTAAAATTCTAGAAGCTTCTAATTGTTCATTATATGATTCGCCTAAGAAGTTGTACCCATGAATATCATCAACATAGCCATTATTGTCATTGTCTTTACCGTCGCCTGCTTTTTCACCTTTATTGGTCCATAAAACATCATCAAGATCCTCATGTTTTAAATCCATGCCAGAATCTAAGACGGCAACGATAACAGTTTTACCTTTTTTAGTGCCAATAATTTCTTTGTATGCTTTGTCAACACTCATACCGGGTATGGTATCTGCTACTAAATCAAGATGCCCCCAATTTTTCTTTTCACTCTCTGTTAATTCTACAATTTTTAAAGGAGTGGTATCAATATTGGCAATAGGCGTTGTAACAAGGGTTGTTGCACCACAGCCAATTAATAAAAATGACGATATAGTTAATGTTAAAGTGTTTAATAAATTAAATTTCATGTTTATCTAGTGCTTAATTAAATTAAAATTATGAAAAAAGTGTGCCATAGATTGACTTTGCCCTTGACTATGAGAAAAATTCATTGAAACGAAAAGTTTTATTTAGTCTGACACCCTTTTCAGTTGCTTGCAAGTTACAAATTTCGTTATGAGCATCATGTTCAAAAAATAAAATATAGTTTTTAGCTACGGCTTCATTTAAAAAGGATGATTTTTCATCTAAAGTCAACAATGGTCTCGTATCATAACCCATAACATAGGGTACAGGGATATGGCCAACAGTTGGTATAAGATCGGCCATGAAAACTAAAGTTTTATTTTGATACTGAATGTGCGGAAGCATCATTTTTTCGGTATGGCCGTCAACTAATAAAATATCGAATCCTAATTCAGTGTTTTTTACTAAAGAAGAGTTTCCTTTTGGTGCTGAAGAGATAAATTTTAATTGACCGCTTTCTTGCATGGGCAAGAGATTCTCTTTTAAAAAAGAAGCTTTTTCTCTAGAATTAGGGTTTATGGCACATTTCCAGTGTTCTTCATTGGTCCAAAAAACAGCATTTTTAAATGCGGTCTGATAGGCTGTTCGCTCTTTATTCCATTCAATGCTTCCGCCACAGTGGTCAAAATGTAAATGCGTCATGAAGACATCAGTAATATCATCTCGATAAAAACCTTTTTCTGCTAAAGATTTATCTAAACTATGTTCGCCCCATTGATAATAATAGCTAAAGAATTTATCAGATTGTTTGTTGCCAAGACCCGTATCAATTAATATAAGTCGATTTCCAGTTTCTATGAGTAAACTTCGCGCGGCGATATCAATCATATTATTGACATCAGCGGGGTTGGTTTTTTGCCAAAGAGATTTAGGAACTACTCCAAACATAGCACCACCATCTAACTTAAAATTTCCGGTTTCTATAGAGTGAAGTTTCATCAGGGTTTTTTATTCAATGCAAATTAAGCATATGCATTGAAAGTCAAAACCATTTTAACCTAATGTAGACGAACTATTTCATTTCATTTAAAAGTGTAGACAATTCATTGCCATAATCAATAAAAGCAACGGTTTCATCAGTTCGTGCTAATTTGATTTTATTAAAAATAACTAGTGCCTCGCCATTACTTTCAATATGATAAATCTGATGATTTTCGAAAAAACGGATAACATCCTTGGTAAAAAATGATCGAATTTCAGATTCATTATTACCCATAACCAGAAATTTCTTCGAAAAATCTGAATACATTTCAAATCCGATATCAGTATATCCAGTATAGGCAATTACACGATCAAATAACTTTTCAATTACCCCTTCCTTCTCCATGGTAAAAACGGGTATTTTTTTGTTCAACCGTAATATCATCAGGGTTGTATTAAAGGTTTCTGCCGTAAAAGCCGCCCCTTCACTAAAGGTTACATCTGCGATTTCCCAAGACACATCAAAATCTTTAAATGAACCTTTAAGACAATTTGATTTGCGTTCTATGGGTCTAATTTCAAAAAAGTGAAATTTTTTCAAATACTTGGTATCCCAATTTACCTGATGTGCATATTCATAGTCTTTTTCGTTTGCTAAATTTTGCAATCGATTTTGTCTGGGAGATAATTTGGAGACTGAATTATTTAAAGAAATTTTTAAAGCCCGGTTGTGACTTGATGATGAAACATGAGAATCCAATCCATTAATAATTACTTTACCACCAGCATTCTTTTGTGTTTTTAAATAATCAACCAGGTAATCCATATACGTCATACCTACCAATCTTGTTTCAGACAAATCAATAGTAACATCAGAACCAGAAGGAATTTGAGCTACTAATTTGTCAAGTTTTAAAATGCCTAAAAAATTCGCAATTCCTTTAATTTTTAAATCGTAACTACCATCAGGTTTCGCAATTAAATCTGACCCTGATTTATAAATCATTTTAAAAAATGTTGGGATAGATACCCGAGCCAAGAGCATGTGACTAATCATGGCTAACATTAATCCTCCAAGCAAGCCAATTAATAGATTCGTATAAAGAGTTAGCACCATGGTCGCAATAAAGAAAATGAGTTGTTCGGTTCCTTGGCTATACACTTGTTTAAATACGGCAGGAGACGCTAATTTAAAACCTGTGTAAACTAGTAAAATGGCGAAAGCACAGAGGGGTACTTGCCTCATTATTGGGCTTAACAACACTATAAAAACTAATAATAAAAGGCCTTGATACATATTAGACCACTTGGTCTTTGCACCATTATGAATATTGACCGTACTTCGAATAATTACCGCAATAATTGGCAAACCACCTATCATACCGGCTGCCATGGTGCTTAATCCTATTCCGGTCAAATCTTTATTCAAATCAGTCTTTCGTTTGTATGGGTCAATTTTGTCAACCGCTTTTGCAATGGCTAATGATTCAATAGTTGAAATGATTAATATGGATAAAACGGTTGTCCAGAATTCTATGGTATCTATTTTACCAAAATTAGGATGCAGTATAGAGTCCATAATATTATCAGGAATATCTAACAATAGTTTGGGCCCTACTTCATAAGCTTTTCCAAAGAAGGAAAGGGTTTTTTGTTCAAAGAAATTGAAATAATAAACAAAAGGAATTGAAAGTCCGATGACCCACATTGGTGCAGGTAGAAAATTCAAAAAACGAGAACTAATTTTAGGATGAATTAACAATAAAACCATGCCTACTATAGCAATAATTACTACAAATGGATTTGCTTGTGGTAACATCAAAACAGCATCAACAAGGTTTTGTATGATGCTGGGGCTGTCAGAATGTGTGCCCATAGCAACGTGAATTTGTTTGGCAAAAATAATAATGCCAATAGCAGCCAAAATACCGTGAATTACTGATGAATGAAAGATATCAGCTAGTCGGCCTAATTTCAAAATACCTAATAAAACTTGAATAGCTCCTGAAATAACCACCGCAGCCAAAACATAATTAAAGGCTTGGCCTGAACCATCATCCATTAAGGTAATACCTAAAAGTATGACGGCAATGACACCTTTTGCAGGGCCATTAACTGAAATATGCCCACCTCTATATAAGGTTGTTACAACACCACCAACTACTGCAGAAATAATACCTGACATTGCAGGCGCACCTGCCGCTAAAGCAATTCCTAATGATAATGGTAAAGCAATAAGCGCGACACTTACCGCTGCTATTAAATCACTTTGCCAATTTTCTAGTAATCCTTTGATTCCTTTTTTTGGTATTACGTCCATTTATTTTACTATTTGGATTTGTTACATTAACGCGTATGATTATAACCATAAAGACGGCAGAAAGATAGTATAATATTAATTAAGAAAATATAGCACTTTGAAATCTTCATTTTTCATTAAAAATCATTTATTGATTTGCTTTTGTACAAAATACTTAAAGCGAAAAATAGAAAATCAAAACCACTTGTAATTACCTACCTATAAGGGTTTTTAAACTATGACTACCAAAAACAAGTAGATTTTTCTAAAGGAAAACCCGTAGTTAAAAATACAACCTTTCAGGTATTTTGAAACACCAATTCAGATCATACCTTTATTTCATAAATTATAAATACTTAATTATGAATAAGGGAGTAAGTTTATTAGTAACAATTTTATTGATTTCTGTATTGGTATCATGTGAAAAAGATAACATGGGTGAAAATTGTTTTGTGTGTAGCAATGAAGTTCAATCTATTGATGTTTGTGAAGAGGATGGAAATTTTGTTGTTGACGGAGATGTTATAGAAAATGCAAACGGCGTTTCGTTAGAAGATTTAATTCGTGCAATAGAGGCGAACGAAGAGAATGATCCGAGTTTAGAGGGCGTTACTTGCACAAGAATGTAATAGATTTAACGAGCTGATTAGGATGTATTTTTTGAGAATACTAGTCGTTCAACTTTAAGACAGCCATAAATGCTTCTTGAGGCACTTCAACGTTGCCAACCTGACGCATGCGTTTTTTACCTTTCTTTTGCTTTTCAAGAAGCTTTCTTTTACGGGAAATATCGCCACCGTAACATTTTGCGGTTACATCTTTTCTTAGTGCTTTGGTGGTTTCTCTTGAAATGATTTTAGCCCCAATCGCTGCTTGAATAGGAATATCAAATTGCTGCCTCGGAATGAGTTCTTTAAGTTTCTCGCACATTTTTTTACCAATAGTAACGGCATTATCTGCATGTATTAACGCAGATAGTGCATCAACGGGCTGCGCATTTAATAATATATCAACACGCACAAGTTTAGACTTAAGCATACCAATAGGTGCATAATCAAATGAAGCATAGCCTTTTGATACTGTTTTTAATCTATCATAAAAATCAAAAACAATTTCAGCCAATGGCATATCAAAATTTAACTCAACTCGTTCGGTGGTTAAATAGGTTTGATTGGTAATCATTCCTCTTTTTTCAATACATAAAGACATCACATTGCCAACAAAATCAGCTTTAGTAATAATGGTTGCCTTGATGTAAGGCTCTTCAACACGATCTATGCTTGACGGGTCAGGTAAATCAGAAGGGTTATTTACTATAACAGGTAGTTCCGGATTTTTTCTAGTAAACGCATGATAGCTTACATTGGGTACCGTTGTAATTACCGTCATATTAAATTCACGCTCCAATCTTTCTTGAATAATTTCCATATGCAGCATGCCTAGAAATCCACAGCGAAATCCGAACCCTAAGGCAGCACTACTTTCAGGAGCAAAAACTAGTGAAGCATCATTTAGTTGTAATTTTTCCATTGAAGAACGAAGCTCTTCAAACTCATCGGTATCAACGGGGTATATACCGGCAAAAACCATAGGCTTAACATCTTCAAAACCAGCGATTGCATTCTTTGTAGGTTTGGCGGCATCAGTAATAGTATCACCAACTTTTACTTCTCGAGCATCTTTGATACCTGTTATCAAATAACCTACATCACCGGCTTTGATACTTTGCTTAGGTTCTTGTTCAAGTTTTAAAGTACCTACTTCATCTGCAAAATAATCTTTATCAGTAGCTACAAATTTTATTTTTTGGCCCTTTGTAATTTGCCCATTAATAACTCTAAAATAGGTTTCAACGCCACGAAACGGATTATAAACTGAATCAAAAACAAGAGCTTGTAAAGATTCGTCGATATTTCCTTCTGGTGCAGGTATGCGATCAATAATGGCGGCTAAAATAGCCTCAATGCCAATGCCCGTTTTTGCACTTGCCGGAATAACTTCTTCAGCATCGCATCCTAATAAATCAACAATATCATCAGTAACTTCTTCGGGGTTAGCACTCGGCAAATCAACTTTATTTAAAACAGGTATTATCTCTAAATCATTTTCAAGTGCCAAATATAAATTGGATATCGTTTGCGCTTGAATACTTTGAGCAGCGTCTACAACCAAAAGGGCGCCTTCACAAGCAGCAATCGAGCGAGAAACCTCATATGAAAAATCTACGTGACCTGGTGTATCTATTAAGTTTAGAATATATTCTTGACCTTCATAGGTATATTCCATCTGTATGGCGTGACTTTTAATTGTAATACCACGTTCACGCTCAAGATCCATGCTATCTAAAAGTTGATCTTGTTTTTCACGTTCAGTTACAGAACCTGTAAAGTCAAGTAAACGGTCAGCCAATGTACTTTTACCGTGATCAATATGTGCTATTATGCAGAAATTTCGAATATGCTTCATAAATACTTAAAGCTTAATAGGGATGTTTATCAGACCTATAAAGAGCTGCAAAGATAGCGGAAATTATAAAGGCCTAGGCACGATTAGGTGTGAACTTATTGGTACTTACAGTAACCAAAAGTGAAAAATTTATATACAAACTTTGTAAGATATTTCAATCATTATACATTAAATTGGAGTATATTACAGTTGAACAATGAAAAATTTTTTTCTACTTCTGGTTTTGTTGTTTTTTTCAAAAACGGTTTCTTCTCAAGAATTTCAGCTTACAGGAAAAGTGGAGAATACTCAAGAAGAAAGGATAGCTTTTGCAAATGTTCTTCTTCTACATGCAAAAGATTCAACCGTTTTAGATGGAACTTCATCTGATGAAAATGGCTTTTTCTTTTTTGATAAAATCAAGAAAGGAGTCTACTTTGTTCAGGCAAGTTTTGTAGCGAATAGCTCAGAAGTATATGCTGTTTCTGTCAATTCAGATGTAGATATGGGTATTTTGCTTATTGATGAAACTACTCAAAATTTAGATGAGGTAATTGTAACCTATCAAAAACCAAAATTAGAAAGAAAAATAGATCGTTTGGTTTTTAATGTTGCCAACACGGCCATAGCAGATGGTACTATTTGGGATTTATTGAAACACACACCAACCGTAAATGATATTCAAGGAGTATTGACGGTAAAAGGTAGCAGTAATATAATAGTAATGATTAATGGTCGCAAGGTAAACTTACCTCAAAATGATATTATTAACCTGCTATCTGGAGCTTCGGCCAGTAATGTTGATTCTATTGAGGTCATTACCAACCCACCATCAAAATATAGCGCTGAAGGGGGCATGATTATCGATATTAAAATGAATAAGAACTTGATTGCCGGCTATAATGGCGCACTTTTCAATAGATATCGGCAAGGTGTATTTGCCAAGCACTCATTAGGAACAGATCATTATTTTAAAGGAAGTAAAAGTGACTTTGCTTTGAATTATAGCTACGGCCGTGAAAAAAATATTCGGCGACATAAAGACGTTGTTAATTTTTTTGAACAAGACAATACGTTTTCAACATGGACGAGTATACAAGATTATCTCAGACGTATTGAAAGACATGGCTTGAATGTATCTTACAACTATCAATTCAATGAGAAAAGTAGCTTAGCGCTATCTACAATAAACAGCTGGAACCCTAATAATAGCAGGTTATTTGATACCAAAACTAGTATTCAAGGAGCTGCTAATAACTTTTTCGATTTTAATACGATAAATAATTCAGGTGAGAACACTTTGAATACTTCTTTTTATGCTAATTATTTAGAAAAACTGGATGATAATGGCAAAGAAATAGCAATAGGTACTCATTATACTTTTTTCAAATATGGTCGTATACAAGATTTGAAAAACGATTTTTTAGACCCGAACGGAACTATTTTAAGTACCAATAACTTAACGGGTAATTCAAATAACAGAATCAATCTTTACAGCGCACGCCTTGATTATCAAACCTCTATTGGTAAATTAAAGGTAGAAACAGGAATTCGATTTGCAGGTATTTCATCTGAGAGCACCAATGAGCAAACTCAGCTTGAAATGAGCCAAATAGGGGGTAACTTTGATGAAGTAGATAGGTTTAACTACAATGAATCAATTTATGCTGCCTATGTAAGTTTTAATGGAAAAAAAGGGAATTGGACGTATAAAGGGGGTTTGCGTTCTGAATATACGAAAACTTCAGGTGTTTTTGATTCAGATTTACCTGATATAAAAAACGATTATCTTAATTTATTTCCTTCATTTTCATTGCAATATTCGCCTAGCGGCGATAATGATTTTAGGCTTTGGTATTATCGTAGAATATCACGACCACGTTTTGTAATCGCAAATCCGTTTCAATATTTTCAAACGAACAACTCTGTTTATGAAGGCAATCCTAATATTTTACCATCAACTAGACATTATGTAGCCGCTTCCTATAATTTTCAAAAGAGCTATACTTTTGAAATTTTTTATCGAAATCAAAATAACCCAATACAACAACTGGTTCTTCAAGACAATGAAAATAAGACCCTTTTATTTCAGCAAGCTAATTTTATTAAGAATGAATCTTACGGGTTTGATTTTATTTATGATAAGAATATCTTAAATTTTTGGAATGCCTACCTCTATCTAAGTATTTACGATCGTAAATTCAATTTCATTGATGGTTTGACTAATAATCTAATTACTAATGGCCTTTGGACTTGGTCTTTTGAGATGAACAATAGCTTTACTTTTTCACAAGACAAAAACCTGTTTATAGATGTTAGTTTTTATTATTATTCTGACGAGGCTATTGCCAATACAATAAGACAGGAATTCAGCGCTTTCAATATTTCTGCTAGAAAAGTTTTATGGAATAAAAAAGCAACAATTTCAATTGGCGTACAGGATATATTTAATCAAAATAGTACTCCGTCAATTAGGAGGTATTCTGACCAAAATAACATTTCAGATTATCGTTTTGAATCTCGCTTGTTTACGTTTGCCTTCAGATATAAATTTGGAAATACGGGTATTAAAACAAATAGAAATAGAAAACGTATTGATGAACGTAACCGCCTTTAAAAAGTTTGACTAAATATTTTCAGCTATTCTTAATTTGAGCGTCAAAAACTACCTTTTATAAATTCATTATTTTTGCATTCTTTTAAGAAGCAACCCAAAAATGCCAAAAATCGGAGACATACAACTACCTGATTTTCCTTTACTGCTCGCACCCATGGAAGATGTCAGCGACCCGCCTTTTCGAGCTCTTTGCAAAGAACAAGGTGCTGATGTGGTCTACACAGAATTTATTTCTTCTGAAGGGCTGATTCGTGATGCAGCGAAAAGTGTTATGAAGTTAGATATCTATGAAAAAGAACGCCCGGTAGGTATTCAAATTTTTGGTGCGAATTTAGATTCAATGCTTCGATCTGTCGAAATTGTGGAAGCCTCAAAGCCAGACATTATTGACATTAATTTTGGGTGTCCTGTTAAAAAAGTAGTGAGTAAAGGAGCTGGTGCTGGTATTTTAAAAGATATTGATTTGATGGTTTCATTGACAAAAGCCATGGTCAAACACACCAAGCTGCCAGTTACTGTAAAAACGCGATTAGGTTGGGATCACGATTCTATTAAAATTGTTGAGGTAGCTGAAAGAATTCAAGATGTTGGATGCAAATCTATTGCCATTCACGGTAGAACACGTGCACAAATGTATAAAGGAGATGCTGACTGGAAACCAATTGCCGAGGTAAAAAATAATCAAAGAATGCATATTCCTGTTTTTGGAAACGGAGACGTTAATTCGCCAGAGGCAGCTATGAAAATGCGTGATGAATATGGTTTAGATGGGGCTATGATTGGTCGTGCGAGCATAGGCAACCCATGGTTTTTTAAAGAAGTGAAACACTATTTTGAAACCGGAACTCATTTAGATCCTCCTACAATGATAGAGCGCGTTGAAGCCGCCCGTAGACATTTACAAATGGCGATTGATTGGAAAGGCGAAAAATTAGGTGTTTTTGAAACACGAAGACATTATACTAACTATTTTAAAGGCATTCCTGATTTTAAACCCTACCGAATGAAGATGGTAACTAGTGATGATTCAGCCGATGTTTTTGCAGCATTTGATGAGGTTTTAGAGAAGTTTGGCAATCATCAATTTGTGTAATACAAATTTACTTAAGTAAGTAATTTAGTATTTATTCTATTGCTTGCAATTTTTGAAGCTATTAACCCTAGAATAGTGATGGTGGCAAATACAATTAGAAAATTTTCCCATTTAAATTCTACCGGATACTCAATGGATCCAATAGTTACTATTCCGAAAATTAGTTGTAACCCAATTAGAGTTGCTCCAAATAATATACCTAGAATTCCGCCCGAAGCGGTTACCAAAACCCCTTGAATAAAATAGATACCGCGCAATTCTTTCAAAGTAACACCAAGATTATAAAGGGTTTTAGAATTTTCTTGCTTATCTAAAATCATCATTATTATGGCGCCAACAACATTGAATAGGGCAATTATTAGTACTAAGGTGAAAATTAGGTAGGCAGCAATATTTTCGGTTTTAAGCATTTTATGTAAACTACTATTCATTTCTTCTCGGTTAAGTACTAGTATAGAATCTCCTAATATGGCTTTAATTTTTTCTCGAACCAATTTTTGCTGTGCTTTGGGGTTGAGTTTAAAATTGATACCTGATAATTGATTTTGATTTTTTTCAAGTAGAGCTTGAACCAATTCAAGTTCGGCAAAAATGTATTTGTTATCTATTGATTCTTCAATGGTATAAAACCCACTAATAACCATGGGTAAAACATTATATAAATCTTTAGTCGATTTTTGAACCAATGACCCTTTGCCGGGTTTTAAAGCTAGAATTTTTAGCGGGTTTCTATAATAATTAGGCACAATTCCTAAAGTTTGTGTAATACCATATCCAGCAACCGCTAATTGCGGTCCTAGCTCCCAATTTCCCAAACGAACAGTACTATCAATTTCAGTGGTTCTAACATAGTTTTCATCGACACCTTTTATGACAGCAATGTCAATTTTTTGATCATAAGAAAGCACAACTTTTTCTTCTATTTCTTTTGAAAATGATGCAATTTCTACAATTTCTGACAAGTCTTTTTCTTGTTCTTTTGACAAGATGAAAACCTTGCCATAAGCAGGAGAAGCTTTTAAATCTGGATCAAAAGAAGTTGTAAATGATAAACTAAATGTCTTTAAACCTGCAAAGCCAGACAATACAACAAATAGTGCAGCAGAACCGATAACAATTACCAAAAAAGTTATGAAATTAATAATGTTTACAGCGTTTTGGCTGCTTTTTGAACGCACATATCTTTTTGCTATGTAAAAGGGAAAATTCAAATTATGACTTCTTTCTTTTTTCTAAGAGATCAGGATTTTTAACAGGGTTTTCTTCTCCTTTGAGTGAGGTTTCAATTTTCTCAATATAATCTAGCGAATCATCTAAATAAAATGATAATTCTGGTACTCTACGCATTTGGTGTTTCGTACGCTGAGAAAGTTCATGTTTTATTAAAGCATGATTTGATTGAATGCCTTTTAAAAGTTCTTCAGCTTCCTTTGCAGGAAAAATACTGACATAAATTTTCGCAATAGTTAGGTCAGTGGTAATTGCAACCTTTGAAACAGATATTAAGGTGCCTGTAAGACCGCCATCAATAGCAGCTCGTTGAAGAATATCAACAATATCTTTTTGAATAACCCCGGCGATTTTCTTTTGACGTTGCGTTTCCATAAGGCAAAAATACGTAGTAATCTCCGTATTTTCGTACTAATTAAGCATCTATGATAAATTATAAATTCAATAGAAGTGAACAAAATTGAACATATAGGTATTGCAGTAAAAAATCTTGAAGACGCTAATAAACTTTTTGAAAAGCTTTTGGGTGTGGAATCTTACAAAACAGAAAAAGTACCTTCAGAAGGAGTAATTACCTCTTTTTTTAAAGCTGGACCAAATAAAATAGAACTTTTAGAAGCAGAAAATAACGATAGTCCAATCGCAAAATTTATTCAAAAAAAAGGGGAAGGCGTACATCATATTGCCTTTTCAGTAGATAATATTTATGATGAAATCAAAAGATTAAAATCAGAAGGTTTTGTGGTTATAAATGAACAACCAAAAAAAGGTGCTGATAATAAGCTTGTTGTATTTTTGCACCCTAAATCTTCAAGTGGTGTATTAGTAGAACTTTGTCAAGAAATTGAAAAGTCGTAGTTTAAATACTTTGCAGCCTTTAAAAATAAGTAGTAATATTGCACACCAATTTTCGGTCCTATAGCTCAGCTGGTTAGAGCACCTGACTCATAATCAGGGGGTCCATGGTTCGAGCCCATGTGGGACCACAAAGGGAAGCTGAAAGGCTTCCCTTTTTTGATTCAAAAATGGCACTTAGTAATCAATTTTTTGGGAGGATTTACAAGCGTCAGGTGATTTTAATTTTAGAATTGAACCGCTATACAACAAGAGTCCTCAATAATTTATAAAATTATTATTATAAATAATTGAAAATCAATAAAATAAATGAAGTTTGTAGATAGAAATTTCAAACTAGAATATGATTTTTCTAATTAAATTATTTTGGACATTAATGTTAATTAAAACATCAAAATGTCTTCTACACGAATTTTTAAGCGTTTTATCTATAATATAATGTTTTTCCTAAAATTGAGCTGATCTTTGTGCCCTGATGAAAATCTGTAAAACTCGCCAGGCATTAATTGTCTGGTAAAAACAAGCTTTTACAAAACTAAATTGCTAAAAATTATTAGCAGTACCACCCACTGATGAATATAAAAAATAGATTCATTCTTCTCAGGCTCATTGGTTTTGAGTTTGTCCTATTAAATTTAATTTTGATTGGGTGTTTTACTTTTGGCCTTCCTAAAATGAATTTTAATGAAGGATCGTTTATTTATGACTTCGCCCCCATTTTTCTTATTTATAATTTCAGTTGGCTTTTTATTATTTATTTGATTCGTGATAAGGAGTTTTATTTTAATCCAGATAAAGGTTATTTGAGAAGTCATTTAACCCTGCTATTTTTCTTTGTGGGATTTATCACAACTGTTTTTGCATTGTTTAATGTAATTTCACTTTCTCCTCCGGTACATTTAATACCAATTTTTCTTTTTTCATATTTGAACTTTTTAGGACATAAATATGTGTTGCGCTTTTTAGCAAATAGACGCTCAGAGGTTTTGTCAAACACTTTGTTTATTGGTTCAAATAAGGTTTTGACAAACCTTAATGGTTTTCCAAAAGAAATGGCTGAAAACGGCTATAATATCATTGGGTATTTAGGTGATGATGAAACTATAACAAACGAAACAACTGCATCTAACAATATTATTGGAAACATCAATGAATTAACAGATGTTTTAAATGCCAAACCAATTGACGAGATTTTCATTGCAATGCGAGATCTTGATAGAAGTAAAATTAGATCATCAATACAAGTAGCCGATAATTACGGTGTTAGAGTTAAACTGATGCCTGAAGATACATTACTTTCCTCTAATAATTATAGGGTTGACATGATAGGTGGCCATGCTGTTTTTAAATTACGTCAAACACCACTTGACAATGTCAACATGACCATTTTTAAACGTCTTTTTGATTTTTGTTTTTCATTTCTTGTGTTAATGCTATTATCTCCTTTATTTTTGATAATAAGTATATTAATTTTTCTTGATTCTAAAGGACCAATTTATTATGCGCCGCACAGAAAAGGTGAGGCAGGCAGGACTTTTAAATGTTTTAAATTTAGAACAATGTCAGTGAATGACAATCCTATAAATGGTACGAAATCAACAGTTGTTGATGACCCACGAATAACTAGGGTAGGAAGATTTTTAAGAAAAAATGATTTAGATGAATTACCACAATTTTTTAATGTTTTAAAAGGAGACATGAGCGTTGTGGGACCTAGACCACATAGAACAATTTTACAAAATGTTTTTAGACAAAGCGTAAATGATTATATGGTTAGAAGTTATGTTAAACCAGGTATAACAGGTTGGGCCCAGGTTAATGGTTGGAGAGGCCCCACAGAAACCGTTGAACAAAAAGAGCAACGAACAAAACATGATCTTTGGTATATTGAAAATTGGAGTTTTTGGCTAGATTTAAAAATTATTTTTAGAACAATTTTTAAAAGTGATCGTAAAAATGCATTTTGAAAAAGAACATAAATAGTTATAGATATAATTCCCATGAAAATACGTAATATGAAAAAATCAAACTTAACTCGCAATCATTTTCTAATGGTTGGTAGAGTACTATCTCTTCTTTTAGCCTTTACCCTTTCGTCTTGTTATACCACACAATCGGTTAATTACCTTCAAAGTAAAGAATCAAGACTTGTTGTGCCTGTTAACCACTTAGAGTATACTGTGCAACCTAATGACATTTTAAATATAGTAGTTCAAAGTAGAGATCCTGAACAGTCTGATTTTTTTAATATTACTACACTACAAAATCAAAACATGCAAGCGAATCCGGCCTCATTATTTTTAACCGGTTATGTCGTAAACAAACAGGGTAATATTAACCTTGCCATCGTGGGTGAGTTAAGAGTAATGGATCTTACGGTTGAAGAAGTTAGGGTTTTAGTTCAAGAAGAAATCGATAAGTATTTATTAAACTCTACGGTAACTGTAAAACTTACAAGTTTTAAAATTTCAGTTTTAGGCGATGTTAGAAGTCCAGGTACAAACTATATATACAACAGTCAGGCTAATATTTTTGAAGCTTTGAGTGCAGCAGGAGACTTAAACTTTTCAGCGAAACGTAGAGATGTTAAAGTTATTCGACAATTAGGCGACACCTCTATTGTGGTTAATTTAGACCTTACAGATCCAAATATTATTAAATCTCCTTACTATTTCTTGCATCCAAATGATGTAATTTATGTAGAGCCCTCTAAC
>CAZKQM010000041.1:0-6328 GCA_964554895.1 uncultured Maribacter sp.
ACCTCTAAATTAGCTTTTATTTTCGGAGATAACTCTGGCTCCTGCACATCTTTATATTTTTTTAACTCTTCTAACAAAATAGTGGCTAAAATGTTTCGGGCTGCCTTTTTGTTATCCGCAGGAATAATAAACCATGGTGCATGTTCTTTAGAGGTAGCATTGACAGCCTCTTGATAGCACTCTTGATAGGCATCCCAAAGCTTTCTCTCTTTTAAATCACTAGGAGAGAACTTCCAGTTTTTTTCTTTCAAAGCTAATCTTCTCAAAAGACGTTGACGTTGTTCTTCTTTTGACAGATGCAAAAAGAATTTAAATATTAGGGTACCGTTATCAGCTAAGTGTTGCTCAAAATTATTGATTTCTTGATACCTCCTGTTCCAGAAATTTTGATTGATATCTTCAATTTTATTAATACCCGGTAAATGTTCGCCCAATATATACTCAGGATGCACTTTGGTTACCAAAACATTTTCATAATGAGTACGATTAAAAACACCAAATTTACCCTTAGCAGGTAAAGCGATATAATGTCGCCATAAATAATCATGACTCAATTCTAATTCAGTAGGAACTTTAAAGCTGTGCACTTCAATACCTCGAACATTAAAATCTTTAAAAACTTCTCGTATTAAACTATCCTTTCCAGCGGTATCCATTCCTTGTAAACAAATGAGAACGCTATATTTATTATGGGCATACAGGGTATCCTGAAATTTACCCAGTTCCTTTCTTATTTTCTGAAGATTCTTTTTTAACTCTTTATCGGTACAACCAAGATTGGTGTTTGAAGCATAATCTGACAGTTTTATCTCGCTAGCAACCTTATACTTATCAATTTCTATTGAATTCATGGGCTGAATATAAAATATTTTATCGTTGAAATGCGTCAAATGTTAAAAAAAATGGCGCTTAATCCGTCTAAAAAAACAGTTCAGCCAATATAATCAAAAGTGAAGTGTTTCTATCGAATAAAGTAGGCAGTAAGTGAAGTTTTGAATTAGTTTTGAAGTTGAAATAAACCCAAATTTTCAACCCATTAGTACCTACGTTATGAAACTTTCAAATGCCCTATTATCAGTTCTACTGATTTGTTTGTTTTCTTCCTTTTCTTCAAGCGAAGATTGCCAGTACGCTGGCTCAAATATCAATTATATCAATACGCAAACCAAAAAAGCAATTGATGCTGAAGAACTGCATTATAGCAAATATCATGCGTACAAAGCTCTTACTGCGATTTACAAGACCCAAATGGAATTAAAAACTTGTGGATGCCAAAAAGCTGCGTTTAAATTAGAAGAAAGCCAATATTTGTTTAAAAAAGCAACTAAAGTTAGTTCTTTAAAAGAGGCAAAAGCATTATTGATTGAAGCACAAAACAAAGCTCTTTTAAGTTTAAAAGAACTTAAAAAGCATGATCTTCATAAGAAAGCACAAAATGCTCAAAACGCAGCAAAAGATTCAGTAGCTAGTACGCAAAAAAAATACACCTATAAGTCGGTAACGGCAAATAGCAAGGCGATGTACCAAATCATTGACCAATCACTTATAAAATACAAAAAGTCTTTAGACCATGTGATTAATACTGTCGATTGCCCAGAGGCATTAGCTTATGCAAACGGAGTCTTCGAACACTGCGAATTGCAGCTACTACGCACTGATTTAAGTGATGTTAAAAAATACTATAACCTGCAAACCAAAAAGATTACAGAAGAAGCCCTAGTGAAATTAAAAAACTGTACTACTTCAAAAAAAGAGACACAGTTAGCTTCAGCAAAGTAAACCGCTAATCGAAAAGCGTTTTAACATTCAAAATTCAGGAAGTCTTTACAAGAGCTCTTCTTCGATACTAAGTCAAACCAAGGTTATTTGCTCGCAAATAACTTTACATCTTCTTCAGTAACTTGTTGATTACCCAAAATTATCAGGCGCTCAACAACGTTTCGTAATTCACGTATATTACCCGTCCAATCATAAGCTTTCAATAATTTTACTGCCTTATCTGAAAAAGTTTTAGGGGCAATACCCTGTTCACTGGCAATTTTTGAAGCAAAATATTCAATCAATAATGGAATATCGTCACGACGATCGTTCAAAGCAGGAACTTTAATTAAAATTACTGCTAATCTGTGATACAAATCTTCACGAAATTTTCCGTCAGCAATTTCTTTTTTCAAATCCTTATTCGTTGCTGCCAAAACACGAACATCTACCTTAATATCCTTATCTGTTCCTACTCTTGAAATTTTATTTTCTTGTAGCGCACGTAATACTTTTGCCTGTGCTGAAAGACTCATATCGCCAATTTCATCCAAAAATATAGTGCCCTTATTTGCTGCTTCAAATTTACCTGCACGATCTTTAACTGCAGAAGTAAAAGCTCCTTTAACATGACCAAAAAGCTCACTTTCAATTAATTCAGAAGGTATGGCGGCACAATTCACTTCAATAAATGGCGCTGTATTTCTTGGGCTTTTTTGATGCAACCAATGTGCCACTAATTCTTTACCTGTACCATTTGAACCTGTGATTAATACTCGGGCATCAGTAGGGGCAACCTTTTCAATCATATTTTTAATGGCCTCAATTTCATTACTGGCACCCACCATCTCATAATTCTTACCCACTTTCTTTTTAAGAATCTTGTTTTCAACCACCAATTCTTTTCGATCTAATGCATTGCGAACACTCGTTAAAAGCCTATTCAAATCAGGCGGTTTAGAAATATAATCAAAAGCCCCTGAGCGCATCGTACCTACGGCAGTATTTAAATCGCCATGACCTGAAATCATAATAAACGGAATCTCAGGTTTTATTTTACGTGCGGCTTCTAAAACCTCAACGCCATCCATTTTTGGCATTTTTATATCACAAAGTACCAAGTCATACTCATTATTCTTTACGGCTTCAAGACCTTTAAGTCCGTCTTCAGCTTCCTCAACTTGGTAGCTGTCACTCTCTTCAGCAAGAATCTTAACCAAAACTCTTCTAATGGCAGCTTCATCTTCAATAACTAATATTTTTGACATATTTTTTGAATTAAAAGATTCCTATTTTAAATCCTGTTCGAAGATAAATATTTCCGCGGTCATTTAACACCAATGCTTGATCTCTATTAGCATCTCTTATTTGTTGTTTTTGCCATAATGTATGGCCTAAAATACCATAAAAAGAGACCCATTTTGAAATTTTGTACTGGTAACCGGTAATACCTACTATCGAAGTTAGCGATATGTTTTCTGCTGTAAAACTTGAAGATACAACAAGATCATTTTGAATGTTCATAAAATAACCATCCAAAAATGTTGCCAGCTGAAAAACGTGTTTTTCATTAGGACTATAATATTTGAAATCTGCCCTTGGCACACCTATTGTATAAGACCAATTAGGATGAATTCTTTTAAAATAGTTTAGTAGAGGCAAAGGAAAAGATAAGCCCGTGGCACTATTAAACGTCAACCCTAAGATTAATCGATAGGGCTTATCGGCATCCGGTTTTTCTTTCCAAATACCAACTACGCCATTCAAAGTAAAATCGTTTTTCTCTATACCGCTTTCAAAGTTTGAAGCCCATCTGGGGGTCATCATGCCCACAACGCGCCAATCTTCATTCCATTTAAAGGTGTAACCTAAATTCAGATCTATTTGTTGCACTCGTTCAATAGTAACAGTTGCAAAAGATAGTGGTTCAGTATAATCAAAAGTGTAACTATTATACTCGCTCCCAAGAATTACATAATTCTTGTTCTTGCTCAATTTTAAGGGTACATTTAATAACGCCCTATAGCGGTTGGTTTGAATTCCTGAACTATTTTCAGGCAAAGTGGTATATTCCAATCGAAATAAATCAGGCGTTTGCGCTCCTAAAAAAGAAGTAATTAGCAACCGAATACAGCTTGATAAAATAGATAACTTCATACTAAAGCATTAGTATTTGAGCCATCTATATAAATCTTTATACGTTGGTTTTTTACCATACATTAATATTCCTATCCGGTAGATTTTTGCAGCTAACCAAACTATTCCAATAAACGTGATTATTAAAAGAATAATGGATGTTACAAGCTGCCAAACAGGAACACCGCCAGCACCAATACCCCCTGGCAAACGCATCAACATTACAATAGGAGAAGTTAGTGGAAATAAGGAAAATCCGACAGCAATAGGGCCATGCGGATTGCTAAATACGGAAAAGAAGCCAACATATACGGCTAACATTAAAGGTAAAATTACCGGAAACATAAACTGTTGAGTATCGGTTTCATTATCTACTGAGGCTCCAATAGCGGCATATATTGAACTGTAAATTAGATAGCCTAAAATAAAGTACACCAAGAAAAAGAAAATCAGTGTAAACCAATTCACATTTAGAATTTCTTGGGCATACAATTTTGTGGTTCGATCAAGGCTTGGTATTTGTTCTGATATTGCCGGATTCATCTCTGACGATAAATTAGCACTTTCACTCAATATTGAAGGGTCAATACCAAAAACAACCATTGCTATAACTAATAAGATTGACGCAGAGAGTATCCAAATGGTAAATTGAGTAATACCTGCAAAGGCAGAACCTATAATTTTACCTAACATTAACTGAAAGGGTTTGACTGATGAGATAATTATTTCAATAATACGGCTTGTTTTTTCCTCAATCACACTGCGCATTACAAAACTACCATAGATAATGATAAACATCATAATTAGATAACCAAAAGCACTACCGATACCTGCTTTTAGCTCATTAATACCTTTTAGGTTTTGTTCACCGGCAAAGGTCTCAGTCATAATCTCATATTGATTGCCCATGGTCTTATATTCTTCGTCGGAAAGACCCAATTCAACCAATCTTGATTGTTGTAGTTTTTTCTGAAAAACAGCTTCAAGACTATTGACAATTAGGGTGTTAGGGGCACCTTCAGAAAAGAAAACTGTATTGCCAGAAACTTCCTTTATACCCTTACCCGCTGGAATATAGAGGAGCCCGGTATACCCCAAATTTTTCGTAGAATCTTTGGCTGCCTGCAGCCCAATATTATCGAATTCTAAATAAGAATCTAGGTCATTTGAGATAAAAGAGTGAGTAAAATATTCACTTTCATTTAAAACAACGATAACATTAGTTTGATTGTTATTTACCTTTATTAAATATACAATTAAGGCGATCATTGCGACCATTAAAACGGGACTCAAAAATGTCATAATGATAAATGACTTGTTGCGTACTTTTGCCAAATATTCCCTTTTAATAATAAGTGGAAGCTTTCTCATGAGCATCTTTTGTTTTGACGGTTCCGATAAAAATTTCATTAGCAGAAGGTATCTTTTCTATAAACTTGGTAATGGTTGCTTTATCAGCTAGATAGCCAAGAAATCCTTTTGAATCACCAGATGGCAATTGCACTGTAAAGTCAAGCTGATTTGATATGCTCTTGAAAGCAGTATTTTTTAAATCAAATTTTTCAGAAAGTTCTTTGAGTAATGCATCTCCACTTGGGGTTTCAACACCCACAGTAAACGTATTGTTTTTATAGGCTTTTTGAATATCAGTCAAACGGCCATCTAATATTTTTTCAGACTGATGAATTAAAGCAATATACTCACACAATTCTTCAACAGATTCCATTCTATGAGTTGAAAAAATGATAGATGCTCCTTTCTCTTTTAATTGCAATATTTCATCTTTAATAATATTGGCATTGATAGGATCAAAACCACTAAAGGGCTCATCAAAAATCAATAGTTTGGGCTCATGCAAAACAGTCACAATAAACTGAATTTTTTGTGCCATACCCTTTGAAAGTTCTTGTATTTTTTTATTCCACCAGTCACCAATTTCAAGACGCTCAAACCAATACTTCAATCTCTTTTTAGCTTCAGTCTTAGACAAACCTTTTAACTGCGCCAAGTACAAGGCTTGCTCGCCAACTTTCATGCTTTTGTATAAACCTCTTTCTTCAGGTAAATAGCCTATTTGAGCAATATGTTCAGGTTTCAGCTTTTCGCCATTGAATAAAACTTCGCCCTGATCTGGGTATGTAATTTGATTTATAATTCTGATGAGTGTCGTTTTTCCGGCTCCATTAGGCCCTAAAAGACCATAAATAGAATTTTCAGGAATATTTAAAGATACCTTATTTAAGGCAGGCACTTTACCGAAGTATTTACTTACTTCTTTAGTGACCAAAATGTCTTTCATGAATACTTTTTTTCAAAGATAGCAAAAGGGTTTGGGCTTTAATATGAGTTCATTTTTGTACACAAAATATTTAAAAAACAAAACCCACCTTTACTCGTGTTAGAGACCCCGCCCTAGGCGGGGTTAGTTTGGAAT
>CAZKQM010000041.1:6428-24890 GCA_964554895.1 uncultured Maribacter sp.
TTTGAGCTACCCTTCTCATTTTCAAAACATAAGCACTCTAAATAACAAACCCACCTTTACTCGTGTTAGAGACCCCGCCCTAGGCGGGGTTAGTTTGGAATACTATTTTGAGCTACCCTTCTCATTTTCAAAACATAAGCACTCTAAATAACAAACCCACCCTCAACAATGTCAAGGATGGGAAAAAAATTGCTATGAAAAAGAAAATTATTGCCAGTTGCCCAGCAATACTCAAATATACGTTTTTATTTTAATTACCCATTAAAAACTGTAATTAAGAAAACATATCTTTTACTTTCTCAAAAAATGACTTATCTGATTTTTCCGGTCGTGGCTCGAAATTATCGTTGTTCTGCATACGCTGAAAAAATTCTTTTTGCTCTTTGTTTAGTTCTTTAGGTGTCCAAACATTGACATGAACCAATAAATCGCCACTTCCGTAGCCATTCAGGCTAGAAATGCCTTTTCCGCGTAATCGTAAAATCTTACCTGATTGAATACCAGCTTCTAATTTTATACGGACCTTACCATCTACAGCATCAATTTCTTTTGAGGTACCTAAAACCGCTTCAGAAATACTGATGTATAAATCATAATGCAAATTATCGCCCTCTCTTTTTAAAGTAGGATGATCTAAAGTTTCTATAGCCACTAATAAATCTCCCGGAACCCCATTTCCAGGAGCTTCATTACCCTTGCCAGGCATCTTTAATTGCATATCAGTTTCGACGCCTGCCGGAATATTAATAGTAACCGTGTCTTCTACAGCCTTCAAACCCTGTGCATCAGCGTCACTTGGCTTTTTATCAATCATTTGACCACTTCCTCCACAAGCGCCACAAGCCGCCGCAGTTTGCATTCTACCTAAAATGGTATTCTGTATTTTGGTCACTTGCCCTCGCCCATTACAGGTGCTACATGTTTTATAGGTTACTCCACTTGCTTGTTTTTTTCTACGGACTTTGACTTTTTTCTCAACACCGTTAGCTACTTCTTCTAGGGTCAGTTTAACACGTATTCTAAGATTACTTCCTTTAACACGACGTTGCCCGCCGCCTCCAAAACCACCAAAGCCGCTAAAACCACCACCACCGAAGGCACTTCCGAAGATATCTCCAAACTGACTGAATATATCATCCATATTCATACCTCCTCCACCAAAGCCACCGCCACCTTCAAAAGCTGCATGACCAAATTGATCATAACGTGACTTTTTGTTGGGGTCACTCAAAACCTCATACGCCTCCGCTGCTTTTTTAAACTTCTCTTCAGCTTCTGGGTTATCCGGATTTTTATCAGGATGATATTGAATCGCCTTTTTACGGTACGCTTTTTTTATTTCAGCCGCCGAAGCGCTTTTAGTCACTCCAAGAATTTCGTAATAGTCTTCTTTCATGTTTCTTTATTTGCCCACTACTACTTTTGGGTGTCTTATAATTTTATCGCCTAATTTGTAGCCTTTCTCGATGACGTCAATTAGTTTGCCTTTCATCTTTTTACTAGGAGCAGCTATCTGTGTTACCGCATCATGAATTTCAGCATCAAAAACATCACCTGCCTTGGCACCTACCTCTTCTAAACCTTTGTTTTTTAAAGTTTCACCAAATTTGTTGCTAATCAACTCAACACCTTTAAACAATTCTTTATCATCAGATTTATCGAGTTCTTTCAAAGCTCGTTCAAAATCATCTTTAACAGGCAGAAGCGCTACAATTACCTCTTGACCGGCAGTTTTGAAAAGTTCCATACGTTCTTTTGACGTACGTCTCTTATAATTTTCAAATTCAGCGAATAAGCGTAAAAATTTATCTTTTTCTGTTGCCAACTCTTCTTGAAGTCTTTCTTCTACTGACAGTTCTTCAATCTCAGCGTCAGCTTCTAATTCAGCAGTCTCATCTACTACTGCTTCTTCATTTTCAGCTATATTATCTTGTAAATCTTCCGATTTCTCTTTTTTACTCATTTTAAACCACTTTTTGTAATACACAATATAAGTTGGCAAAAGTACTGCCAATTCTTATAAAATGTCAAAATGTCATTAAAAAAGAGTGAGATGCCCAACTTCATTTATTAACACGAGACTACAAATCTTATTGGTAAATCGCTTCAAGTGCTTTTAAAACGTTTGGGTACCGAAAATTAAAACCATTATCCTCTATCTTTTTACTACTTACTTGTTGGCTTGCGAACAACAGATATGACATTTCGCCAAGTATCGCTTGCATTACAAATTTTGGAACATTCGGAAGCCACAATGGTTTTTTCAAAACCTCAGCCAGGGTTTTTATCAGTAACGATTGTTGTACCGGATTGGTTGCCACCCCATTATAAGTTCCAGTAAGATTTTGATCAATTGTAAAAAGAAACATTTTTGCTAAATCAGAAATATGGATCCACGATTGCCATTGTTGTCCGCTACCAAAGGCTGCTCCTACACACGCCTTTACTGGCTTTGCCATTTCAACCAAAGCACCTCCGTTTTTTGAAAGCACAAGACCAATTCTAATTTTAGCAACTGTAAAACTAAATGCATTAAAGGTATCAATTTCTTTTTCCCATGCCTGAACTACATCGCCTAAAAAACTAGGCTCAACTGCTTTCTCATTTTCATAATAGGTATGGGTTAACGAATTTGGGTAAATACCTATCGCCGAAGCTGAAACAAAATGTTTAATTTTTGTAGTATCGATTTTCTTCAGTGCTTTGTGTAGCGTTTGTAGAGAATCAATTCTACTTGAAAGTATTTGTATTTTGTAGGATGGCGTCCATCTTTTTGAAATAGAAGCTCCTGCCAAATTGATAATGGCAGAAACGCCATCAAAACAGTTTTCATCAATCTCTCCTTTTTCAGGATTCCATAAAAAACCAGAATAGTTAGCTGCATTTTTTATTTTGCTTTTCTGAGTGGTCAAATAATGCACGGCTATTCCTCTTTCATGACATTGACTCACTAATTCACTTCCTACCAAACCTGTTGCCCCGGTTATCAAAATTTTCATAGTAAAGTCATTTTTTTATACAATTAAGGACATTAACTTTCTTTAATACACTTTGAATATAAAACCCGATACGCCTCAGCTATTTTTGCGTGCCCTTAGCATTTCGCGTTTTCCAGGAGGGCCGGGTAATCTTTCAACTTCAAAACCAACATCTTGCATTGCCCTTCTCACACTTCCTTTAGCTGAATAGGTAACTAATACTCCCTGATTTTTAAGAGAAGCATACATAATTTTAAAAATAGACTCGGTCCATAATTCGGGTTGTACACGTGCACCAAAAGCATCAAAATAAATTAAATCAAAAGCATTGACTTCATCAATGTCTGCAATTTTTTTTTGTTGCTTGCGCAGCGTAAATGATTTTGAAATAGCTGTGTCTCTTTCCCAAGCAGATGCATGCATTTTTTCAAAATCTTCAACCAGAATAAATTCATCAAGCGCTTTACAATATTCGAGTTCTTTGATTTCTTTTGATGAAACTGGATACGCTTCGACACCCGTGTAATGAATATTTAAATTTAATTTTGGAGCTTCTAAATGAGTAATTAAGGCATTTAAACCCGTACCAAAACCTATTTCAAGAAGGGCTAACTGTTGGTTTTTATAAAGCTCAAGCCCTGATTTTATAAACACATGGTATGCCTCTTGAATGGCACCATGTTTCGAATGATACTGTTCATTCCAATCAACTAATTGAATTGTTTTAGAACCATCAGCAGTGGTTATGATTTCGCGCTTCAAACTATTGTTCTAGTAATACACCATCAGCCTCAAAACTGAAGGTTTTTTTAAGCTCAGTTATTTTTGCGATTTCTTCATCTGATTGTCCAGCATCTTGCGCAAAATGCTTTTGTTCAGTAATACTCATTTGCTCAACAAATGCTTTACCCCTAACAATAACCTCTTTTCCTGCGATATCTTTTGGCATAAAAAAGCCGTAATCTTTAAAACGAACCATGCTTTGTTCTCCGTTTGCCAATTCTAATTTCATCCAGCAACCAGACGACTGACAAACTTCAGTTACAACTGCTTTAAACTTCAACTGTAAAGAGTCATTAACAGACATTTTCTGATACTTTGCAGTCATATTTTCAACGCTAAGAACCTGTTGCGAGCTTATTTTATTTCCAAAAGAAACTATTGTTGTCTTGTCAGATTGAGAATCTTGCGCTTGAATATTCGCAATCATTATTAAAAATGCAATTAAAATGCCAATTCGCTTCATATTTAACAAGGTTTTAAATGGTTGTACAAAATTGGACATTTTAGGTCGAAAAAAGAAGTTCAAATGCCAATATTTAATTAATTTTAAACTACAAATAGCATTCATAATGAGTTCAATAACTATTCAACAATCAGAAAATTCAAAAATTAACCAAGTAGATTTTGATAATCTACCTTTTGGCAAGGTATTTTCAGACCATATGTTGGTATGTGAATATAAAAATGGCGCATGGGAAAGCCCTAAAATTGTACCCTACGGACCAATTAGTTTAGATCCATCGGCAAAAGTATTTCACTATGGCCAAACTATTTTTGAAGGAATGAAGGCGTATAAAGATGAAAACAATGACATTTTATTGTTTCGTCCTAAGGATAACCATAAGCGTTTTAATATTTCAGCGGCTCGTATGTCAATGCCCGAAATACCAGAAGACTTTTTTATAGATGGCTTAAAAGCATTGTTGAAATTGGATGAAAAATGGATACCAACAGCTTCGGGAAGTTCAATGTACATTCGACCTTTTATGTTTGCTTCAGGAAAAGGGTTTCATGCATCGCCAGCTGATGCCTATACATTCATCATTGCATTAGCCCCTTCAGGAGCCTATTTTTCAGGCGAGGTAAAAGTAAAAATAGAAGAATCTTACTCGCGATCCGCAAACGGTGGTGTGGGTTATGCAAAGACCGGTGGTAACTATGCCGGACAATTTTACCCCACTCAATTGGCCGTTAAAGAAGGGTATCAACAAGTTATTTGGACGGATGACCACGAACATGAATATATTGAAGAGGCAGGTGCCATGAACATCTTTGTTCGAATTAATGATACGCTAATTACAGGCCCAACCAGTGATCGTATTTTAGACGGAATTACACGTAAAAGCGTTATCGCGATTGCAGAAGAACAAGGTATTGCTGTAGAAGTTAGAAAAATTACTGTAACTGAAGTGATTGCAGCAGCAAATGACGGAAGCCTTAAAGAAATGTTTGGTGCGGGTACTGCTGCAGTTATTTCGCCAATATCAGGATTTGGGTTTAGAGGTACTGATTACAAACTGCCAGAATTAGAAAATAGTTTTGGGTCTCAATTCAAAAAAATAATTACAGATATTCAATACAATCGCTCAGAAGATAAATTTGGGTGGCGAGTTAAGATATAGGTGTTATGCAATTTGCGGATTGTGTGTTAGGTGATCGAAAAAAAACTAAATCAAATCATCTGTCAACAGTCAACTAACAAAAATCAACATCCTGGTTTTTTACTATAAACCCGAACATAATCAACTTCCATTACCGCAGGTAGCTGTTCCAAATTATTATTCGCGTCATTATGTGGTTCATCTAAGAAATTACCCCCAACTGCCATATTCAAACGCAAATAAAACCCTTGATTGAACGGCCCAGGGTGGTCTGTAGCGTTAGGTTGTCTGAAATCATTAATGGTATGATACAACTCGCCATCAATAAAGAAATTTAATTCGCCTTCTCGCCAATCTACAGCATATAAGTGCCATTCAGTGGCATCATCGAAATTATAGGTTCCTTTTTCTTGTCTTTTTTCACTACCTGAAATACCCCAATGGGCATTACCAAATGATTTGGTCATCTCATGACCTTTTATTTCAAAAATATCAATCTCTCCACTTCGAGGCCAAGTACCATAAATATCTTCTTGCGGACTCATCCAAAAAGCAGGCCATGTACTATTTGAAGCGGGCACACGAACCAAGGCCTCAAAATAACCATAGGTCCAATCTATTTTATTTTTTGTTTGAACAAATCCTGAAGTGAAATCTGTAACACTATTAAAACAGTCATAACCTGGTTCATATTTGGCTGTTATTTTCAAGAAGCCATCAACAACTGAAGTATTTTCATCTACATAACAATTTTGCACATTTGAACCATTCCAACCGCCACGCTGGTAGCTCCATTTTTCTTCATCAAGCGAATCGCCATCAAATTCATCTGACCATATTAAATCTGTTTCTAAAGGCATGGGTCCTTCAACAGGAGGTTCAGTTTCTTCAATAGGCTCCTCATCAGCGGGATCTTCGGCAACAATTTCTTCAACCATCTCTAGTGCCTCTTCAGTTTCAGTATTCGTTGCATTATCATCTCCGTTCGAACATGAAATAAAAAGGATTGACAGCATCAAAAAAAGAATAGTATTCAGCTTTACCATAGTTACTTTTTAAAATTAATTATTCTTTTTATCAAGCCATCTTAAGGCAAGATAAGGTGCTACATTAAAAAATATCCAAATTATTTTATAAGCTCCTATCATAGTATAAAGTAAGGTTGAAAATTCTTCTTTGGATCTAGAATACCATCTACTATGAATTGAATATACCTCATCAGAAAAAAACATACTCAATGACATAAACACAATAACCAAAAAATTAATGATTAGACATTTTAATAAAAACGATTTTAATTGAAATACGGTATTCATGACTTCTAAATTTTAGCTTCAAAACAGATTGCCGTATTAAAAGTAGTTATTTTTTTAGGTAAAATAAGGTTTAGCGCTTAATAACTCTCGAAGTTTATGTAAGAATCATCAAAGTGTAATCAACTATTTATGAGCTATTTACGAGCCTGGTGGGATGCCGTATAAATCAAAATCAGCAGCTTCTATGATGTTAATATCATGAAATTCACCTTGTTTTAGGTAGTATTTTGTAGCGTCAATTAAAACCTCATTATCAACATCAGGCGAATCAAATTCGGTTCGGCCTATGAAGAAATTGCCTTCTTTGCGGTCTATTATACAGCGATAGGTATTGCCAATCTTTTCTTGGTTAAGTTCCCAAGAAATTTGAGATTGAATTTCCATGATTTGATTTGCACGATCTTGTTTCAGTTCTTCAGGTACATCATCTGTTAAAGTATACGCATGTGTATTCTCTTCATGACTGTAGGTAAAGCAACCTAAACGTTCAAAACGCATGGCAGTAACCCAATTTTTAAGGGTTTGAAAGTCTTCCTCAGTTTCGCCCGGATAACCAACAATCAAGGTGGTTCTTATGGTCATGTCAGGTACAGCAGCCCTAAATTCTTGTAATAATTTTGTGGTCTTCGCCTGGGTGGTACCTCGACGCATACTTTTCAAAATAGCATCTGAAATATGTTGTAAGGGAATATCTAAATAGTTACAAATTTTTGGTTCGCGTTTCATAACCTCTAGAACTTCCATCGGAAATCCTGTCGGAAATGCATAATGCAAGCGAATCCATTCGATACCCTCAACTTTAACCAAGGCTTCTAGAAGTTCAGCAAGATTACGTTTTTTGTATAAATCGAGTCCGTAATAGGTTAAATCTTGCGCAATTAAAATGAGTTCTTTGACCCCTTTTGCGGCTAATTTTTCAGCTTCAATCACCAATTCATCGATAGGTTTACTTTTGTGTTTTCCTCGCATTAAAGGAATGGCACAAAAAGAACAAGGTCTATCACAGCCCTCTGCTATCTTCAAATAAGCGTAGTTTTTAGGCGTTGTGGTCAAACGCTCTCCGATTAGTTCATGCTTATAATCAGCACCTAAAGCTTTCAACAAATTGGGCAATTCACTCGTACCAAAATATTCATCTACATCAGGAATTTCTTTTTGTAAATCAGGCTTATAGCGTTCACTTAGGCATCCGGTAACAAAAACTTTATCAACTACTCCCGCCTCTTTCTTTTGAACATATTCTAAAATAGTATTGACACTTTCTTCTTTGGCATTAGCGATAAATCCGCAGGTATTAATAACCACAACGTTTCCTTCATCCTCATGAACCACATCTTTATCATTAGCCCGTAACTGACCCATTAAAACTTCAGAGTCATATACGTTTTTTGAGCACCCTAAGGTTACTACATTAATTTTATTTTTCTTAAGTGATTTTGTACGCATACCCTTTTAATGAACCCCTCTTTACTGATAGGCAAGTGCAAAAATACAACACCTTTGTTGACTTATCTAATTTCATAACAATTCGGAAAAAAATCAATGCTATCATTGATTTATAATTTATAGCTTCTTAAAAAGCTAACTCAACAATAGCGCTGTTAAATGGCTTGAAGTAACAATACTTCTTCTAAAAACCGTTGTGTTTCTCTTTTAACTGATTCTAAATCTTTAGAGCTTAAATACGAAGTCAGCACATGATCCTGAGCTTCAGGAAACGCGACTTTGCGCTTTAATTTATCAGCGACCCCAAGTTCGTCATACATTTCTAATAAAGCGGGTACTGATACCACATCATCTTGTTCTTTCTCATTTTTGTAGTAATAGCCCACAAAAGTAGGCTGTTTTATTTGCTGAAAGACCTCAGGCTTCATCGTCTCATCTAATAAAACTTGTAATTGGCCTAATGCCTCTATACAATATTTCGTAGTCCAGTAATTTTGTTTGACAGAATCTGCCTCAAATTCATAATAGTCACTGCCTGTAACCAACTTGGCCAATTCAACACCCCATGGTCCTGACAATAATTTGGCTGAAGGATCAAATACTTCGATATTCGGAGAATACAACAGCAATGCTTCAATATCTGGATTTTGATAGGCCAAGTAAAGGGCTAAAGTTGCGCCGGTAGAGGTACCCATCACGATTACTTTTTCGCCCAATTGCTTTGCGACCGCCAGCGCATTCTTGGCAGAATTCAAATATTCTGTTGCGGTTAAAGTAAGCATCGGTTCCTTTTCATATAAGCCATGACCTGCCAAACGCGGTAAGTACACATTTGCTCCATATTGCTTTCCAATTTGTTCGTGTAGTGGCGCACCTTCTTCTTGACTCGCCGACCAACCATGCAAATACACAAAAACATATTCCGTTTTTTGGGGAACGGAATCAAACCAGACAATTTGTGATTCATTATCAGGTTTTATATTGGTTAGGGTCTCCTCTTTTTCTCTAATGGAATTCTCAAGTTCGCTCAGATTACTCTCAACAACAGGCAGTGATGTGGTCAAATCTGGTTTCTCTACTTTTGGCCCTAGAAAATATACCAAAAGTAGGATCAAAAAAAGTACCAGAAAGCCTTTGAATACTCTTTTTAGCAATCTCATAGTTTAGTGTTTCTATTAAACAAAGTATCGAAAACCATGGATAAAAGATTAATTGAGGTTAAAAAAGGAATCTACAAATTCATATTTATTAAATACCTGTAAGTCTTCAATACCCTCACCTACCCCAATATATTTTACAGGAATTTGAAATTGATCGGAGATACCGATAACTACCCCACCTTTTGCCGTGCCATCTAATTTGGTAACTGCTAGCGACGTAACTTCAGTTGCCTTAGTAAACTGCTTGGCCTGTTCAAAAGCATTTTGACCTGTTGACCCATCTAAAACCAAGAGAACATCATGAGGGGTATCTTCAATGACTTTTTGCATGACACGTTTAATCTTAGAAAGTTCATTCATCAAATTAATTTTATTATGCAATCGCCCTGCGGTATCAATAATAACCACATCAGCATCTTGAGTAACTGCTGAACTCAAGGTATCAAAAGCTACAGACGCGGGGTCACTACCCATACTCTGCTTAATTATCGGTACATCAACACGATCTGCCCATACTTGCAATTGGTCAATAGCAGCGGCTCTAAAAGTATCGCCAGCACCCAACACCACCTTTAAGCCTTGCTGTTTAAATTGATGCGCCAATTTACCTATGGTTGTAGTTTTACCTACCCCATTAACACCAACAACCATAATGACATACGGTTTTTTGTCTTTGGGTATACTGATTTCAGCGGCTTCATTAAGATTTGTTTCTGACAAAAGTCCGGCAATTTCTTCGCGTAAAATTTTGTTTAGTTCATTAGTATTCATGTATTTATCTTGGGCTACTCGAGCCTCAATACGCTTGATAATTTTCAAGGTTGTTTCAACCCCAACGTCAGAAGTAACCAAAACTTCTTCTAAATTGTCTAAAACATCATCATCAACCTTTGACTTACCAGCAACTGCCTTGGTCATTTTATTAAAAAAGGAAGTTTTTGATTTTTCAAGACCTTTATCTAAAGTCTCTTTCTTTTTTGAAGAAAATATTTTTTTAAATAAACTCATTCTAATTTTCGCAGTTTTATCAAAGATAGGAAATGAAGTATTAAAACACCTTTTTCAAATTACTTCATAAAAAAAGCCCCTTTCGAATGAAAGAGGCTTTTCAATTATTGTATTGATTTATTTTTTAGCCATCCATTCATTAACCGCTTCAGGTGCCATTACACTTTCAACAAAAGTGTAGGCGCCACTCTTTGGCGACTTAACCATTTTAATTGCTTTGGTTAATCTTTTTGAGCTTGTCTGTAAACTTGCAACCGTCTTCTTTGCCATGACTAAATCTTTTATTATTCTTCCGGTACAAGCCGGAATCTATTAAAATACCTTTACTATTTAATTTCTTTGTGAACCGTCATTCTCTTTAGAATAGGATTAAATTTTTTAATCTCCATTCTTTCAGGTGTGTTCTTTTTGTTCTTAGTAGTAATGTAGCGAGAAGTGCCTGGCTGACCAGATTCTTTATGCTCTGTACATTCTAAAATAACTTGTATTCTATTTCCTTTCTTTGCCATGATTGCCTATTTATCAGGGATTTTATTTATTCTTTCCCTGCGCTTTTGCTTCTTTCAAAACTGCAGAAATACCTTTTTTGTTAATTATTTTCAATGCCTTTGCAGAAACTTTCAAAGTAACCCAACGGTCTTCTTCAGGTATGTAAAAACGTTTCTTAGAAAGATTTACATCAAATCTTCTTCTTGTTTTATTAACTGAGAATGATACGTTGTTACCAAACATCGCTCTCTTACCCGTGATTTCACAAACTTTTGACATTGTGCTAATAATTTTTTAACAGGCTGCAAATTTATATCATTTTTATAAGATGCACAAAATTCTAAATCAGAATTTTAGAATTTCTTTTTGCAGCAGTTCAAATGCTTTATTTACAGTCTTTTGAATAATTCTTGTTCGATGATTACCCATGCTAAATTTGTGCGCTTTTACCCCATTCGGCGTAGCAATACCTATATACACTGTTCCCACATCTGCATCTGACTCTCCTTTAGTGGGTCCAGCATTACCTGTGGTAGCAACTGCAAAGTCAGTATTTAGTTGCTTTTGCACATTTTTAGCCATTGCTTCTGCCACCTCAGCACTAACAACAGAATGATTCTTTATTTTTGATTCAGCGACATCGAGTATATTAATCTTGGTTTCTGTCGCATAACTTACCACACTACCTTTAAAATATACTGAGGCGCCTGCCAAGGCAGTAATATGTTGCGCAATTGCGCCTCCTGTACAACTCTCCGCTGTGGCAAGTGTCTTCTTTTTTTCTGCAAATAATTTAGCTACTACCTTTTCAATGGTTTCCTCATCTTCAAAACCAAATATAATAGCGCCAATCAAATCGGGTAGTTTACCAAATTCTTCATCTACGGCTTGCACTAATTTCTCTTTGTTTGGTCCTTTTGCAGTGAGTCGTAATCGCACTTTACCCAAATTAGGTAAATATGCTAATTTGATAAAAGAGGGAAGATTGTTTTCCCATGACTCTAAAATATCAGCAATTGCACTTTCACCCATGCCATAAGTTACCAAGGTTTTATGTACAATATGTGGCCTTTTGTATCGCTCAATGATTTTTGGCACTACCTGATCTTTTATCAAATTTTTCATTTCAAAGGGTACTCCAGGTAATGAAACAAACACGTTTTCTTCATCTTGAATCCACATACCAGGAGCAGTACCATAGGCATTATGTAGTGCCTCAGCCCTTGAAAGTATCATGGCCTGCGCCCTATTTACATCAGTAATTTTGGTGGTAGAAATGTATTTTGCAAAAAGCGTTTCAATATGTTCTAAAACCGCATCGTTCTGAACCAAAGTATCATCAAAATATTCACAAAAAGTATGCTTGGTAATATCATCTTTGGTTGGGCCTAAACCACCCGTAACAATAATAATCTGCGCTCTAGTTCTAGCTTCATCTAGAGCTGTTAAGATATGTTCTTTACGGTCTTGAATTGATGTAATTTGATATACTGAAATACCTATTTTATTGAGTTCTTTGGATATAAATGCAGAATTAGTATCTACAATTTGACCAATAAGAATTTCATCGCCAATGGTAATTATTTCAGCTAACATGTCTGTAAAATTAGGATGCTTGGTCGTCTACAGACCGAAATCATTTCGAAGCTCTGCAATCACTTGCTCTACGTCTTTCTTTAGGCCAGGAAAAATACCTTGTATTTCATCTATACTTGCCTTATTCTTTCCCAAAGTTTCCATTTCTAGGGCTGCTGCGCGGGTTTGTTCCATGCCCAATAAATCAACATTGGGTTTTATTTTGTGTGCCAATTGATACACCTGCTCGTGATTTTCTTCTTCGAGTGCTTTTTCTAATCCTAATAAATCATTAGGCACTTCATCTAAAAAAACAGAGATAACAGAATTGATAAAATCAGTATCTCCGTTCGCCATTTCATTTAATTTATCTAAACTGTAAATCATTATTTTATTTTTAAATTGAAAAGTTCTTGTGCTTCTAACACCCCTGAAAGATAGTCATTTGGCTGTACTTTGCCAACTCCAGCAGGTGTGCCGGTAAAAATAATATCGCCCTTTTTCAGCATAAAATAGGTAGAAACATATGCGATAATATCATCTATTTTGTGCAACATTAAATTCGTGTTTCCCTTTTGTACTTCTTCATCATTTTTAAATAATGAGAAATTTAAATTATTGAGGTCTTTAAAATTAGTTTTTGGCAACCACTTTCCTATAACCGCTGAACCATCAAAGCCTTTTGCTTTTTCCCATGGTAGTCCTTTTGATTTCAATTGTTGTTGCAAATCGCGCGCGGTAAAATCAATTCCTAAACCTATTTCATCATAATAGGTAGGTGCAAATTTTGCCTCTATATGCTTGCCTACCTTCTTAATCTTGACCAAAATTTCTACTTCATAGTGAATATTAGTTGAAAATTCAGGTATGTAAAAATCTTGTTCTTTAGGCAAAACAGCTGAATCTGGTTTTATAAATACCACGGGTTCAGTGGGCATTACATTATCAAGTTCTTTAATATGATCTGTATAATTTCTTCCGATGCAAACGATTTTCATTTGAGGTATTCTTATAGTATTCTAAGGCTATTCAATATCTAATTTTAAACTAATGGCAGGAATAAAATTCTCAGTATTACTGCGCGAGCGCACCTTAAAATCTGTCCAGTTTCCCATTCCATAAATCATAACTTTATAATTTTGATTTTTAGTGTACATGCCACTAAATGTGGGTGCAAAACGATCTTCAACAATCTTTTTATTCGTCAATTGATGCGTTGTATTTTCGGTAAACCAATTATACGGAATAAAGAGCCATTCAAGACCTATATAAACTCCCTTTCTCGGAATTTCAATGTTAAATGCTGAAAGATCTAACGAAACAAATTCCTTCTCAACATCGTGTTCAAGAACAATACTCTTACGCAATAAATCGCGACCCGGAGCCCCTGATTCGTCAATATCATAAACTCGAATTCTAAATTTTGCTGACGCTCGTTTGAATTTTTCGTTCTTTTTTAAAAAGACCGTGACTTTATTGACAAATTTTCTTTGATTACCAATATTCGGAAAATACAAGGCCAAGACCCATGGCGTAGCCGATGAAGAAAATCCGCTAGATAAACTGTAACTATTTATAGGATTTAGAACATTCACATTACCCAATTTTTCAGCCACCACAACCTCTTCTAATTCAAACGATTCTTCAACCATTTCAAAACGCTTTGATTGGTATATTATGCGCGGATTAACAATGGTATCTTTATACCCTAAGGATGAAATATGAACTTGTTTGTCTAAAAACGGAGTAGGTAAATCTATATAAAATTTACCCTCTTCATCAGTAGAAGTTCCTTTAAGGGTATTTAAAAAACTAAGGTTTACAAAAGGAATTGGTTCTTTTGTTTTAGAATCATACACATGACCTTCAAAAAGCACTTCTTGGGCGTTAACTTGAACTAGTGAGCATAGAATTATTATCAAAAAACGCATAGTATTTAACTTAATTTAGTATTTAATTTACTGAGTTTAATTTGGGTCAAAACCTTTTTGGTGTAACGCGGAAAATCAGCATTTAACAACCAACTAAAATAGCCCGGTTCTTTGTCTAAAACATCAAGTACTTTTTTGCCTTTATGCTTACCGAAACCAAAAATTTCATTATCATCTTCATCTAAAACAATAAAGCCAGCAAAATCTACGGTCTTCTTGTGAGAAGAGAACAAGGCTAGTTTTTTGACATCATTTTCTAAATCAGGATAACACTCCAATTGCCCCAACAACACTTCATAGGTCGCCATTGTATCTGCTGCAGCACTATGTGCATTAGTCAAATCTTTATTACAATAAAATTTGTAGGCAGCTTCTAAGGTGCGTTTTTCCATTTTATGAAAAATAGTTTGCACATCAACCGAAACCATATTTTTTAAATCAAAATCAACATCAGCGCGCAACATTTCTTCAGCAATTAAAGGAATATCAAAGCGATCAGAATTAAATCCGCCTAAATCACAATTTTGAATAAGGGCGTATATTTCTTTAGATAATTCTTTAAAAGTTGGCTCATTGGCTACCTTTTCATTTGAGATACCATGAATGGCAGACGCCTCTTCAGGAATTTGCATTTCAGGATTTACCAGCCAAGTTTTGCTCTCTTTGTTACCGTTGGGGAAAATTTTTAAAATCGATATTTCAACTATTCGATCTTTGGCAATATGTACACCCGTGGTTTCTAAATCAAAAAAACAGATTGGGCGATTTAAATTCAATTTCATCTTTAGCGCTTCTAACTGCAAAGATAATTAGATGGGTGCTTAGTTGAACTTAAGTTGATAATAAATGTGAAATTATAGATCGCGATTAATATCCCAAGCCTCAAGATAATCGGCAACCGCTTTGGCAAACATACTGCCTAAAGCCCCATTTACCACGCGGTGGTCATAGCTATGCGAAATATACATTTTACTGCGTATACCAATAAAATCACCTAGATCGGTTTCAATAACCGAAGGAATTTTACGAATGGCTCCTAAGGCTAAAATACCTACCTGCGGCTGATTGATAATTGGAGTACCGAATACGCTGCCAAAGGTTCCCACGTTTGTAACGGTATAGGTACCGTCTTGAATCTCATCAGGTTTCAATTTGTTCTCTCGAGATCTTTGCGCTAAATCATTCACCACTTTTGCCATACCCACCAAATTCAATTGATCGGCATTTTTTATTACGGGTACTATTAAATTTCCGTCAGGTAAAGCCGCAGCCATACCAATATTTATATTTCTTTTCTTGATGACCGTGTCGCCATCTACTGAAATATTCATCATTGGGTATTTCTTCAAGGCCTTTGCAACGGCTTCTATAAAAATAGGTGTGAAGGTTAATTTTTCGCTTTCAGTTTTCTCAAAATTATCTTTAATCTTATTGCGCCAATTAACCACATTAGTTACATCAACTTCAATAAAACTCTGCACATGGGCCGAGGTAGCAACACTATCTGTCATGTGTTTGGCTATTAATTTACCCATTCGGGTCATTTCAATAACCTCATCAGCACCCTTAGACTGAACTCTTGATACTTGATGTATTGTTGGTTTCGCAGACTCTTGAATTGTCATTTCAGTAACCACCGCTTTATGAGCTGGTGTATTTTCAACAATAGTTTCAGGCTGAACCCCATTTTTTATATAGGCTAAAAGGTCTTTTTTAGTAACTCGACCTTCTTTACCAGACCCTTGAATGGAGTCTAGTTGTGCCAAACTAATACCTTCTTCTTTGGCAATATTTTTGACCAATGGAGAATAAAAACGTACTGATTTTTCAGAATCAGCTACAGGAGCAGTAGTGATCTCTTTAGCGACAGTAACAGTTTTTTCAACTGCTGCAATGGTTGTTTCAGGTACACTTTGATCTACTTCACTTATCTGAGATTTTTCAACTTGACCCTCGCCTTTGATCTCAATCACAGCAACCGTATTACCTACTTTAATTACGTCATCGATTTGAAATAATTTTTCTACCAAAACGCCTTCAACTTCACTTGGCACCTCTGAATCAACCTTGTCGGTCGCAATTTCAAATATAGGTTCATCAATTTCAATTGTATCACCTACTTCTTTTAACCAAGCCGTCAAAGTCGCCTCGGCAACACTCTCTCCCATTCTAGGTAATTTGAGTTCAAATTTTGACATAATTTTAGTAACTGGCTATTTAACTTTGTACTCTTAATTCGCTTTTAAAGATACTTCAAACGGAATTCTATTCATGATACTCCTTCCTAAGGTAACCTCATCAGCAAACTCTAATTCATCGCCAACCGCAATACCTCTTGCGATGGTTGAAGTACTCACATTTAATCCGTCTAACTGCTTAAAAATGTAAAAATTCGTGGTATCACCTTCCATGGTAGAACTTAACGCAAAAATCAGCTCCTTTATTTTTCCTTCTTTCGCCTTATCTATCAATGAACTTATTGTTAAATCTTGCGGACCCACGCCATCCATGGGCGATATTTTTCCTCCTAAAACATGATACAAACCATTGAATTGGCCGGTATTTTCAATCGCCATAACATCACGAATATCTTCAACTACACATACCAAACTTTCATCACGTTTTGGGTTCGCGCAAATTTCGCATTGTTCAACATCAGAAATATTATGGCAATTTTTACAGAACAATATAGAAGCTCGTAATTTTTCTAAGGCTGAGGCTAAATTGGTAGTTCTCTCTTCAGGTTGCTTCAATAAATGCAATACCAATCGCAAAGCCGTTCGCTTACCAATACCTGGTAATTGCGAGACTTCATAGACTGCATTTTCAAGAAGTTTAGACGAAAATTCCATGAGTACGAAATTACGATTTTAGATTTTGTAATTTGCATATCATAAATAAAAACATATGACGCCAACTAGCATTCTACTTTTAATCGTAGGGTATTTTCTTGTTTTACTACTGATTGCCTTTTTTACCGGAAAGAATGATTCAAACGTTGATTTCTTCAAAGCTGGTAAACAATCGCCGTGGTATTTAGTGGCATTTGGCATGGTGGGTGCCTCACTTTCAGGAGTTACTTTTATTTCAGTTCCGGGCTGGGTACAGGCTTCAGAATTGAGTTATATGCAAGTTGTATTTGGTTATTTTGTGGGTTATCTCATCACAGCTTATGTACTTTTACCCATCTATTACAAACTTAATGTCACTTCAATTTATGAGTATTTAGAGCAGCGCTTTGGGTGGCATAGTTACAAATTAGGTGCTGTATCATTCTTCATTTCAAGAATTTTAGGTGCAGCTTTTAGGTTGTTTTTAGTGGCTATTGTTTTACAACAATTTGTTTTTGATGCCTGGAATATACCTTTTGAAATTACCGTCATTTTATCAATTCTATTAATTTGGGTATATACGTTTAGAGGAGGCATTAAAACAATTGTTTGGACAGACACTTTGCAAACCCTTTTTATGCTAATTGCTGTAGGACTATCTATTTATTTTATTTTGGATAAACTAGATTGGAGTTTCGGCCAATTCATTGCTTCAAACGAGTTCAAAGAATACAACCAAATTATTTTTATGGATGACTTTTTTGAAAAAAAACACTTCATTAAATCATTTTTAGGAGGGGTGTTTATTACCATTTGTATGACGGGGCTTGATCAAGATATGATGCAAAAAAATCTAACCTGCAGAAGTTTAAAGGATGCTCAAAAAAATATGCTCAGCTTTAGTGTGGTTCTAGTCATTGTAACCTTCTTATTCATGCTTCTAGGAGCCTTGCTCTTTATTTATGCGGATAAATTTGGAGTATCGATTCCGCTCATGGATGGCAAACAAAAAACAGATTTACTTTTTCCTGAAATTGCCCTTAATAGTAATTTGAGTATTGGTGTCGCTGTAACCTTCATATTAGGTTTGATTGCCGCCGCTTATAGTAGTGCAGATAGCGCATTGACTTCGCTTACCACTTCTTTTTGTATTGATTTTCTAGGCATAGAAAAAAAGCCTGAGGAAGACAAAAAACGAATTCGAAAAACCACTCATGTGGGTATGAGTATCGTTTTAATATTGGTGGTTATTTTATTCAAACATGTATTAAACACAAATGTTATTGACGGACTTTTACAAGTAGCCGGATACACCAACGGTCCTTAACTAGGGCTATTCGCCTT
>CAZKQM010000042.1:0-24415 GCA_964554895.1 uncultured Maribacter sp.
ATGTATTAATTTAGAATAAATCTTAATAAAAATACTGTACTTTTTTACTAACAATTTGAAATTAAAACCAAACTCCTATTCCGAAATTCAATCGGTTTTTAGTAGCAACTGTTGAGGCATTAGATCTAAATTGATAATCGCCTTTTACCACTACCCCCGGAGCAATATGATAGGTCAAGCCAGAAGTTATATCTGTTCGATCATAAGCTTTATTAGGAACCAAATTTCCGGCCGTATCAGCATGTGTATTGAATTTTTCAAAGCGTGTAAAAGCAAATAATTTTTGTTCTTTGTTTGTAGGCAAAAGATTGTATGCACCTTCAATATAAAAGCCTTGCAGTGCACTTCCTAAATCTTGTTCTGTTGCTGTATTATACAAATCTGTATCAGAAAGCGAGGCATGAATGAATTGCCCTCGTGCTGTAAAACGTTGATACGCATAGCGCGCATCAAGACCTATCATGCTTATTCCAATATTAGCGCCATCAAGTGTTTCAATAGCATCGGCGGCTTGTGTTTTACCAAAATAACCTGATAGCCCTAAACGCAGCCCTTGAATGCCATAATAGTCGATTTTAGCAGATAAGGTAGGACTATCTATGGTGGACTGAATCGCTTTTTGACGCCCACCTCGTAAACCGTTTGAACCTCTTAAGAATCCTGAAAGTCCACCTTCGCCATTTGCCTCAGTTGATTTAAAGCCATTGAATATATAGGCCTGATATCCTAAAGAAATATCATTAAAACGACCCGTGACACCAATACCAATTTCACGCCAGGTAGTAGGTACCATAGCATTATCTAGTGCTGGTCTTTCTGTGCCATTAAAAGTTGTAGGTTCGTGAAATTCATTAATAATACCCATTGGCACTAACATTAATCCACCACGCAAACTGACATTACTGCCAACTGCATAATTTACAAAAGCTTGCTCGATGAATACTTCATTAACGTGTTCAAGTTCAACTTCAGTAATGAACTGTGTTTTGTCATTGAATCGGTATCCAAAAAGTAAGACCATTCTTTGTACATCGAGCTCTCCGTTGTCGGCTTCAGGTTGGTTGTATAAAATCTCAGCATAAGCACTTACGGTAACCGCAGAAGCGTAATTACCAGAAAGTAAACGTTGGGCGGCATTCAATTGTGATTGCGGCACGAAAGTAATTGAATCTGTTTGTGTTTGGGCAAAACTGAGTGATGAGAGAAAGATTAAAATTACAGCTGCAAGAAGATTTTTTGACATTGTTTTTATTTAGACTTGATATAAATAATTTTATATTTCGTCTGCAAATTTACAATCAAAATTACTTTCTGAAAAGTTTATTTATATTAAATCTAAATAAATATAAAGATTTAACATTTGAAGAATTATAAGGGAATGAGTTTTAAGATATTAGATTAATGGTAGGCATTAAAAAGTTCAGAAGCCTTGTTATACGCCGCTTCAAAAACCAACCAATTCACACCAGCATCTACCTTTTTGGCATTGAAGTATGACAACATTTTTTCAGTAGGCATATTACCTGTAAGTTCATCTTTTGCCATGGGGCAGCCCCCAAACCCTTGAACTGCACCGTCAAATCTTCTACACCCTGCTTGATAGGCAGCATCAATTTTTTCATGCCATTTTGTTGGCGTGGTATGCAAGTGAGCCCCAAATTCAATGTCAGGGTATTTAGGAATTAGATTGGAAAACAAATAATCAATGACTTCAGGCGTAGAGGTACCCACCGTATCTGAGAGGGATAAAATTTTAGCGCCCATAGCTGCTAATTTTTCAGTCCACTCCCCCACTATTTCTACATTCCAAGGATCGCCATATGGGTTTCCGAATCCCATTGATATATAAGTAACTACTTCTTTTCCGGATGCCTCTGCGATGGCTAATATTTCTTTTAAAATTTCTACAGACTCCGCAATGGTCCTATGCGTATTACGCATTTGAAAGTTCTCAGAAATAGAAAATGGATAGCCCAGATAGTCAATTTCTTCATGTTCACAGGCATTTTTAGCACCACGCACATTGGCCACAATCGCCAGTAATTTACTATTCGTTTTGGTTAAATCAAGTTTTGAAAGTACCTCAGCCGTATTCACCATTTGCGGTATGGCTTTAGGCGAGACGAAGCTTCCAAAATCAATGGTATCAAAACCGCAGCCCAACAACGATTGTATGTATCTTACTTTTTCATCAGTCGAGATAAAAGCCTTAATACCTTGCATAGCATCTCTAGGGCATTCAATGATTTTAACTTTTTCTGACATATATACAGCGGTGATCCATTCAAAATTACTACTAATTCTCAGAAAAAAGAATATAAAAGGCAATACCTATAAACACAATAATTTGCAGCCATTTGAGATACCATCCTATTTTATTATTGGTATTGATAGCTTCTGAAATCAATCCGGATAAGATAGCAATCACACTAAAAATTAGGGCCGAAACGAACATAAAAATTAAGCCTAAAGTATAAAACTGTGTTATAGTATTTAAGGATTCACTGAAAAGAAAACCTGGAAAAAATGCCAAGAAGAAAATGGTCACTTTGGGGTTCAAAACATTCATAATAAACCCTTGTTTGAATAATTGCGCCACTCCTTTTTTAGGAACCGCATCTTGAGAAAGCCTAATATCAGCATCACTTTTAAATACTTGATACGCCAAATACAACAGATAAAGTGCACCAAATACCTTAATTATAAGAAACAGAACTTCATTCGCCTTTATTAATGCTGAAACCCCAAAGGCCAATAAGGTGGTATGCACCAAACAGCCAGAAATGAGTCCGAAAACAGTGGCTAAACCATATTTTTTGCCGTGGGTAATACTTTGCATAAAAACATAAATATTATCCGGACCCGGCGAAATAGCTAAGACTGCAGTCGCTGATGCAAAACCTAAAAGTATTTCGTAGTTCAATTTCGTTGACGGTTGTTAGATAACAGTTGATGGTTGATGGTTAACAGTTGATGGTTGTTCGTTGTTCGTTGTTCGTTGTTCGTTGTTTATACTCTATACTTAATACTTTGTACTCTATACTTAATACTTTATACTCTATACTTAATACTTTATACTCTATACTTAATACTTTGTACTCTATACTTAATACTTTGTACTCTATACTTAATACTTTGTACTCGGTACTAAATTCACTTCATTTTTTCAAGAACAGCTTTATTAATGTTTTTGACCAATGCTGGTCCTTCATAAATAAAACCCGTATACAATTGAACAAGACTCGCTCCTGCTTCTAGTTTTGCCAAAGCATCTTCAGGAGAATGAATGCCTCCCACCCCAATAATGGGAAATTCTTTATTACTCTTTTCAGATAAAAACCGAATAACCGCTGTACTTCTATGGGTTAGTGGTTTACCGCTCAAGCCGCCTTTTTCTTCTGTTTGAACTAAATCAGATTTCAAGTTTTCACGTGCTATTGTAGTATTGGTAGCAATTACCCCATCAATTTTGGTGTCTCGAACTATTTCAATGATATCAAGCAATTGCTCATCAGTCAAATCAGGTGCAATTTTTAAGAGAATAGGCTTTTCTTTTACTTTTCTTTCTGTGGCAAATTTTATGTTCTCTTCTTTCAATTTCGATAAAAGTGCGGTTAGCGGTTCTTTATCTTGAAGTTCTCGTAAACCGGGCGTATTAGGCGAACTTACATTGACCGCAAAATAATCAACATAATCAAAAAGCGCCTCAAAACAAATAAGGTAATCTTTTACGGCTTCTTCATTTGGCGTCACTTTATTTTTGCCAATGTTACCTCCAATCAAAACTTTATGCTTTTTCTTTAAACGATCTACGGCGTCATATACCCCCGCATTATTAAAACCCATTCTATTGATAATAGCCTGATCCGCTTTTAGTCTAAATAAACGTGGTTTTGGATTACCATCTTGCGGTTTGGGCGTTAAAGTGCCAATTTCAACAAAACCAAATCCGAAATTTGAAAATTCGTTATACAATAAGGCATTTTTGTCAAATCCGGCAGCTAAGCCAACAGGGTTTTTAAATTTCAAGCCAAAAACCTCACGTTCTAAACGCGAATCATTGACGACATATAGCGATTTGAACAAGGAAGAAAATCCGACTCTACATAAAAAACCAACCAGTGAAAAGGTAAAATAATGTGCGCGCTCTGCACTCAAATTAAATAGTAAAGGACGAATAAAATAGGTGTACATGCAGAAAAAAGATTTGTCAAAAATACAAAGCTAAGTGCCGCACATTTCAGGGGGTAACCGCATTTTGTTAACAGATTGCGGTTGACAAATTATTCAGGATCTATACTTGTAGTTTTCTTACCCATAGGCACTATTCTAATGGGTCTTCTGATTACTTCGTAACACAGCATCAAATAGCGTTCATACTGCTTTTCATTAAAGGTTGACAGCAATAGCTCATCAGTTGCTCTTGAAGCTGCAACAATTTTTTGTTGGTAGACAAGGTATTTATCGGCTAAGGCCGTTAATTCTTCAGGGGTGCTTTGCGGTTGCGAAGCTAAAAGCTTTTCTATTTCGTCTTCAATAGTTTTAGTTTCAATGGCTAATTCAGCCTGCCATTTTTCCATTTTAGAAATTTGAATCTCATTTAATTGAAAAATTTTAATCAATAAGTCTGAACTTTTTTCATTTAAACCTAGGGTACAATCTTGGGCATATCCGAAGAAAGAGAAAAAAGAAAAAACGAGTACCGGTAAAAATCGTTCTAATTGCATTTGTCAAAAATCTAATTTGTAGTTTGCATATAGATTAGCAAGGCAACCCTTCTATAACTGATTTAAAAGATAAAAATTATGTCAAAACAGCACATTATTGACCGTTTCTTGAGATATGTGAAGATTGATACGCAAAGTGACCCAAATTCAGACAGCACGCCAAGTACTGAAAAGCAATGGGATTTAGCCTATAAATTGGCTGAAGAATTGAAAGAAATTGGCATGACTGATGTTCACATTGATGACAATTCATACATTATGGCAACCCTAGCTAGCAACTTAGACAAAAAAGTACCTACAATAGGATTTATTGCACATTTTGATACCACCCCAGATTATAGTGGCACAAACGTGAATCCTCAAGTTATTGAAAATTACGACGGTGGCGATATCATATTAAACGTTGAAGAAAAAATTGTTTTATCGCCTTTTAATTTTGAAGAATTACGGCAGTATGAAGAGCAAACCCTAATTACTACAGATGGCACCACCTTGTTAGGGGCTGATGATAAGGCCGGCATTGCCGAGATCATAACGGCGATGGAGTATTTAATCGCCCATCCAGAAATTAAACATGGTACCATCAAAGTAGGCTTTACCCCTGATGAAGAAATTGGCAGAGGAGCACACAAATTTGATGTTGAAAAATTTGGTGCCGATTGGGCATACACGATGGATGGCAGTCAAATTGGCGAACTTGAATATGAAAATTTCAACGCGGCTTCAGCCAAGATTACTGTAAAGGGAGTTAGTGTACACCCAGGGTATGCCAAAAACAAAATGGTCAATGCCGTTACCATAGCTAGCGAGTTGATGAGCATTTTACCGCCTGAAGAATCGCCACAATATACTGAAGGTCGTGAAGGTTTTTTTCATGTTCATCATTTCAAAGGCGAAATTGAACATGCAGAAATAGAAATGATTATTCGAGACCATGATGAAAATCAATTTCTGCGACGTAAAGAATTGTTAGGCCATATGGTTAAATCATTTAATGAAATTTATGGTAATTGTATTACTTTGGATGTACAGGACCAATACTTCAATATGCGTGAAAAAATTGAACCAGTAATGCATATCGTTGCTATTGCGAAAGAGGCTATGCAGGCGGTTGGAATCGACCCTATCATTAAGCCAATTCGCGGTGGTACAGATGGTTCACAACTCAGTTTTATGGGATTGCCTTGCCCTAATATTTTTGCTGGCGGACATAATTTTCACGGTAAGTTTGAATACATACCCGTAGAAAGTATGCAAAAGGCAGTTGAAGTAATTGTAAAAATTTGCGAAATTACTGCTGAGAAGTTTTAATGAGGATAGGACAGAAAAATATAATGTGCTAAGAAAAAGAAATTATAGCTTTTTTTCTACTTTGTTGTAAACCGTCAACTGTAAACAATCAACCATCAACTAATAACAATAGCATGGAAAAATCAGAAAAAATTGCGGCCTACTTTGCTGAAGAACACAAGTTTCAAAAAGGGATACAAAAGCTTCGTGAGTTGGTCTTAAAAACGGGTATGGATGAAACTTTTAAATGGGCTTTTCCTACCTATACCTATCAAAATAAAAACGTGGTAGCGGTTTGTAAATTCAAGAATCATTTTGGCATTTGGTTTTTCAATGGCGTTTTCCTGAAAGACCCTCTTAAAATTCTAGAAAACGCACAAGAAGGTAAAACCCAAGCCATGCGCCACTGGAAATTCACCTCTATTGAAAACATCGATGCTGTGAAAATTATGGCGTATTTCAATGAGGCTCTAGAGAATGAAAAAAAAGGCTTAAAACTCGCGCCTAAGAAGAAAACTCCGGTAAAAGTAATAATGCCTCAATTGCTCAAAGATGCGTTGCGTAAAAACAATAAGGCGCATTCGGCTTTTGATAAAATGAGTCTCTCAAAGCAAAGAGACTACGCTGATTATATTACCAATGCCAAACAAGAGAAAACCAAACTTTCGCGATTAGAAAAAATCATGCCTATGATTTCTGAGGGGGTGGGTTTGAATGATAAGTATTCTAAAAAATAAAAAGCCCCGAATATTATTCAAGGCTTTTCTACACAATTATTATAAAGTTATTTTTTGGCTTCAGCCGGAGCATTTAATTTTCTGCTCATTTCTAAAGAAATTGCTGAGCGGTCAAATTTTAATTTACCTGCCATAGTTTCAATAACCACTGAATTGTCATTGTTATTTAAATCTAAAACTTTACCGTGAAGACCGCTTTTGGTAATAACGCGATCTCCTCTTTTCAATTCAGAAACGAACTTTTTTTCATCTTTTGCACGTTTCATTTGCGGGCGTATCATAAAAAAATACGCAACTGCAAAAATTGCAATCATTGGCAAAAATTGCCCCAACTCACCCATATATCGTTTTCTTATAAATTAAATTATTTAGCTGTTGGCCCTAATGGGGCAGCTCCCTTAGGATTTACAAACGCCTTGATTCTCAATAATTCAGAACCCTTTGCAGTGTTTGCTGACACCGTTATAGTTTTGGTCACTTGATTTTGACCTGAACCATTAAATTTAACCAATAATTCTCCTGAATCGCCAGGTGCAATAGGTGTATTTTTTGGGTATTCAGGTACAGTACAACCACAGCTACTTTTAGCATCTGTAATAATTAAAGGTCCGTTACCTGTATTCGTAAATTTAAATACAGTTTCTTGTGCGGCGTTTTGTTCTATGGTTCCGAAATCATGCTCTGATTTTTTAAATTCCATAACCGGAACTAATTTTGCAGCTTCGTCACGCTCTGCAGCGACGGCTACATTATCTGATTTAATCTTACTTGTGGCGTTTTCTTTACACGAAATAAAAACCATCATTAAGCTCAATGCTAAAACTAATTTTTTCATCTTTAAACTATTTATTATTTGATGTTACTATTTGCTATTAAAACACAAAATTAGCTAAATATTTTATAAAAGTCCACGACCCACCTTATTAAGCCTATTTTCTGCTTTGTATTCTTTGACTAATTTATCAAGAATACCGTTAATAAAAATGCTGCTTTTGGGCGTAGAGTATTCTTTTGCTATTTCTAAAAATTCGTTAATCGTAACCTTTTCAGGTATTGATGAAAAATTCAATAATTCACAAATCGCCATTTTTAATAAGATGGCATCTATATCTGCAATGCGATCTTTATCCCAATTAGGAGTTTTACCCTCTATTTCTTTTTCTAACTCAGCATTATGCAACAATGTTTTTGTAAAAAGTTGCTTTGCAAAAAGCATATCTTCTTTATCTTTTAACAATTGAGGTAAAAAATAAGTAGCCTTAGCACTTTCTTTTGCTTTTTTCAAAAGCTTGAGTATAAAGGTATTTACCAGAGGCAAATCGTCAAGCCATGTTAATTGATTATCTTCAAAATAATCATAAATCTTTTCATTAGGGGCAATGATATTTTTAAACAATGTAAGCACAATTGCCTTATCGGCTTCATAGGAGCTTTCAGTTGAGAGCATGTACGTATTAAAAGCTTCACTTTCAGTTAATTCTTTGTGTAGTAGTTTCACATATTTATCATTCAAATACCAGTTTTTCAACTTTCTTTTGGCGAGTTCATCTTTTAAAAGTTGATTTGAAGCGAGTTGATTGAGCAGTTTATTCTTGATAAATTTTTCTTTATCAGGATAGGCATCAGATGCCGTTTCTAAATACTTTTTTTTCGATTTTTTGAACTGGTCATTTTCGAATTCATGTATTTCAACAAGCAGACTCAAAAGCAATACGTACAAGGTGTACATATTTTCAATACTCTCAATTAGAAATTTTTCTTGATCCTCTAAAGAATCATTTTTCGATTGAATCAAAGCATAAATGCACTGCATTACTTTTACTCTGATATGCCTTCTTGTTAACATGTTAAAGAACTTTTTTTCGAACCAACGTCAAATTTAAAGTGCAAAAGTAAGCATCTATTATGAATCAATGATGCGCTTATTGACAATATCTTATTGAATTTAATTGACAATTATTAGGCAAAATGAAGTGAAATATCTGTTCGAGTGATTTTGAAGAATGAAAAAATGTCTCGAGAACTGACTCGCAACAATACATTCATATTCTCGATATACATTTTACCATTTTGGATGATAAAATTCAATTGAATTCAACGCATTTTAGTAACCAACAAGATGTTGATTTATAACTTTTTGTTAATAGGCAAAACCCTATCTTTGACACTTTCTGAAACGAAAATCTTCGATTAGGTTATTGACCAAATGAAAGAACTCAAATACCTTAATAAATATTTCAAAAAATACGGTTTAAAGCTGTTTTTGGGTGTGGTTATTACCATTATTGCGCGTGTTTTTGCGCTGGTAATGCCTTCGTATGTTAAGAATATTATTGAGGTCGTTGAAAACTATATTAAAAAGGATATTGATAAAGTTCAGGCTACTGATTTACTAACTGATTACATACTTATTATTATTGGGGCTGCTTTGCTATCAGGAATCTTTACCTTTTTAATGCGTCAAACCATCATCAACGTTTCGAGATATATTGAGTATGATTTAAAAAATGAGATTTTTGATCACTATCAAGTATTGAGTTTAAATTTTTACAAAAACAACCGAACTGGCGATTTAATGAATCGTATTAGTGAAGATGTTAATCAGGTCAGAATGTATGCTGGTCCGGCCATCATGTATGGTATTAATGCTTTAACGCTTTTTGCATGCCTGATTCCGTTAATGTTCATCAAAGCCCCCACCTTAGCCACCTATACATTATTACCCTTACCAATTCTCTCGGTGCTGATTTATCAAATCAGCAAAATAATTCACAAGCGTAGTACCATTGTTCAAGAGTATCTTTCAACCTTATCAACCTTTACGCAAGAAGTATTTTCAGGTGTATCAGTAATAAAAGCCTATGCCCTTGAACCAAAAATTAATGATGATCTAACGACCTTGGCCGTTGATGGCAGAAATAAAAGTATGAATTTGGCGAAAGTCAATGCTTGGTTTTTTCCGTTGATGGTTCTTTTGATTGGCATCAGTAATATTTTGGTTATTTACATTGGTGGCAAACAATATATTGATGGCGAAATTGAATCAGTGGGTGTTATTGCAGAATTTATATTGTATGTTAATATGCTCACCTGGCCCGTAGCCATTGTGGGATGGCTCACATCAATTGTGCAAAGAGCGGAGGCATCACAAAAAAGAATCAATGAGTTTTTAAAAGAATCGCCTGAGATTATTAACGAAGAAGCTTCGAGTAAACCTATTCACGGAAAAATTGAATTTAAGAATGTTTCGTTTACCTACGAGGATACTGAAATTACAGCGCTTAAAAATGTATCGTTTACTATTGCCGCAGGCGAAACGGTAGCCATCCTAGGAAAAACGGGATCAGGAAAATCGACGCTTTTAGATTTGGTTGCCCGCCTATATGATGTGAATTCAGGAGAGATCTTCATTGATGACCATCCTATAAAAAAACATAAGCTAACTAATTTAAGAGAAGCAATAGGGGCCGTACCGCAAGATGCTTTTCTCTTTTCAGACACTTTAGAAAGTAACATCAAATTTGGCAAATTTGACGCCACCCTTGAGGATGTTATTCAGGTGGCAAAAGATGCTGCCGTTCATGATAATATTATAGGCTTCACAAAAAAATACGATACCGTATTAGGCGAACGCGGTATTACTTTAAGTGGCGGACAAAAGCAGCGCGTTTCAATTGCACGTTCTCTCTTGAAAAAACCTAAAATATACACTTTTGATGACTGTCTTTCAGCTGTGGATACAGAGACAGAAGAGGCGATTTTAAACAATTTAAAAAAGGCATCAAAAGACAGAACTACCTTAATTGTGAGTCATCGCGTGTCATCAGCAAAAAATGCAGATAAAATTATTGTTTTAGACGAAGGAAAGCTAATTCAGCAAGGAACGCATGACCAATTAATTCATACCGATGGATACTATAAAGAACTCTACGAGAATCAACTAACCGATAAAGAAAACTAGAAAATTGTTGTTGGATTGCTATTTTTTTTACATTTTTGGTAGGATAACATACAAAATATAACCAAACACGATAACATGGGCGATAGAGAATCAATGGAACAAGAAGAGATTCATTCAAAAGTACTGAGGGCAGGAAGAAGAACCTATTTTTTTGATGTCAGAAGCACGAAGGCAGGTGACTATTACCTTACCATAACTGAAAGTAAAAAGTTTACCCATGATGATGGGTCTTTTCACTACAAAAAGCATAAAATTTACTTGTATAAAGAAGATTTTGAAGCATTTCGTGAAAATGTTGGCGAAATGATGGACTTTATTATTGACGAAAAAGGCACTGAAGTTATTTCTGAGAGACATCAATCAGACTTTAAAAAAGAAGAACGCACTGCCGTTGCTGAAGAAAATGGCGAAGCGAAGTCAACAGAAAGCTTTACAGATGTTGATTTTGATGACATTTAGAAAACATTATTAAAAATATTTCGGAAACGACTCTTTTAATTAAGAGTCGTTTTTTATTTTTAGGGACTGACTAATTACTACTCAACATGAAAAACTACATTTTAATTTTCGCGATATTATTCTTTTTTCAATTTACTACAGCCCAACAAGAACTTGATTTGAGTTATTATCTACCTCAAGATATTTCTTATGATCAAAACATACCAACACCAAAAGAAGTGATTGGTCATGAAGTTGGCGAATGGCATGTTACCCATGACAAACTCATGTTTTACATGCAAACTTTGGCGAAAGTAAGTGACAGAATTACTATTGAGAATAGAGGTAGCACCTTTGAAGGACGACCGATTCTTCTTTTAACCGTAACTACCCCTCAAAATCATCAAAATATTGATAAAATACGTGAAGACCATGTTGCGCTGACTACAAACGGTAGCGGTAGCATGGTAGTTGATGAAATGCCCATTGTAGTTTATCAAGGTTTTTCAATTCACGGTAATGAACCCAGTGGGTCTAATGCTGGTTTGGCGTATGCCTACTATTTAGCAGCGGCTCAAGGACCTGCCATTGAAGAAATGTTATCAAATATGATTATTTTGATGGATCCATCATTTAATCCTGATGGTTTACAGCGCTTTGCATATTGGGCCAATACCAATAAAGCCCAAAATTTAGTTGCTGATAATAATGATCGTGAATACCATGAAGTATGGCCCGGCGGAAGAACGAACCACTATTGGTTTGACATGAATAGAGATTGGTTGCCCGTGCAGTTGCCTGAAAGTAGAGCGCGTATTGAAAGTTTTCATCAATGGATGCCTAATATTTTGACCGACCACCATGAAATGGGAACCAATTCAACCTTCTTTTTTCAACCGGGTGAACCCAGCAGAGTGCACCCATTAACACCGAAAATGAATCAGGAGTTGACAGCTGAGATAGGTACCTATCATGCAAAAACGCTTGATAAATTAGGCTCTTTGTATTATTCAGAAGAGAATTATGATGATTATTATTACGGAAAAGGATCTACCTTTCCGGATGTCAATGGTAGTATCGGAATTCTTTTTGAGCAAGGAAGCTCTCGCGGTCATATTCAACAGAGTGAAAACGGACTTTTGACCTTTCCGTTTACTGTACGAAATCAATTCACCACAACACTATCAACCGTTGAAGCGGCAAAAAACATGCGTGTAAAAATTCTGAATTACCAAAGAAAATTTTATAGTGATGTGCGCAGTTCGGCGGCCAAAAGTAAAACCAAGGCCATAGTTTTTGGCGATAGTAAAGACGCCGCCAAAGCATGGCATTTAGCAGAAATTCTAGAAAGACATAAAATAAAGTTTCATGAACTTTCAAATGATGCGACAATTGGCGGCAAGAAATTTTCAGCAAGCCATAGTTATGTGGTGCCTATGAATCAAAAGAACCATCGTTTGATTAATGCGATGTTTGAAAAGCGAACCACCTTTACTGATAGTTTGTTTTATGATGTTTCGGCATGGACGTTTCCGTTGGCCTTTAATGTAGATTATGCACCTACGACTTCATTAGCCAATGCAGGTAAAGAAATAACCGATTTTAAGCCTTTATCAGGTGGCGTGAGTGGTCAAAGCAACTATGCCTATTTATTTGAATGGCATGAATATTACACGCCAAAAGCATTGAATGCCATTGTTGAAAAAGGGCTGCGCGCCAAGGTGGCGAAATCGCCTTTTTCTTTGGGCGGTAAAAACTATGATTACGGTACTATTATGATTCCTGTTCAGAATCAAAACCTAAATGCCGAAGCCCTTTATGCTTTTTTAGAAAAGGTAGCACAAGACAGCAAACTACAAATTACTGCCGTTAGCACTGGCCTTACCCGAGGTATTGATTTAGGTAGTAATGATTTTGATCCTGTAAAAAAGCAAAAAATTGCTATTATCGTGGGCAGAGGTATCCGTTCGTATGATGCAGGTGAAATATGGCATTTGTTTGACACGCGCTACCAAATAAAATTAACCAAAATTGATACCGACTATTTCAATTCAGTTGATTTGAACCAGTATACTGATATCATTGTACCCAGTTCAGGTTTTGGTGGCAAATCATTTCAAACTAAAAAGAATGCTGAAAAGTTAAAAGCCTGGGTAAAGCAAGGCGGCACGTTAATAGGATACAGAAACGCCGTGAATTGGTTTAATAAAAGTGAACTGATGAAGCTAAGTTTTAAAAAAGATACCTTAGTGGCGAAGAATATTCCGTTTGACAAAAAAGGCGATTTTTTAGGAGCTCAAGTTACCGGTGGCGCTATTTTCAATACCAAGCTAGATCGTTCGCATCCTATTAATTTTGGCTATAAGAACAGTGAATTAGCCTTGTTTAGAAACTCCAACATCTATATTAAGCCTGATAAAAACAGTTATAACAACCCTATTCAGTACACTAATAATCCATTATTGAGTGGCTATATTTCAGAAGAAAATAATGCCTTGATTAAAAATTCGGTTCCGTTTCAAGTAAAAAGAGTAGGAAAAGGACGTATCATTGGTTTTACTGATAATACAAATTTTAGAGCCTTTTGGTACGGCACCAATAAGTTGTTGATGAATGCTATTTTCTTTGGAGGGATGATGTGATGTATTTAATGTTTTAAAGAGATAGTAATTTAAAAGCTTTTGTTTGGCGCTCAGCTGGAAATCCATTAGAATTTCAAGTCGCCCGCTGCTCTTGCAGTCGGCGTGCCCTGCGCTAATCATACACAAACACGTTAGCGAACAATTGAAAAAACTGTTCTATGAAAATAAAATTTAACGAAAAAGAAAAATCAATTGAAATAAAAGACGGATTAAAAACACAGTATTTAATGATAAAAATAATGTTGATTTTCACTCTTATTAATTCTATTCTTTTTCCTGTTTTTGTTTTGGAAAAACAGCAATTAGAATGGATGGGTTTTATTTGGATTATTCTTGGATTAGCATCTATGATACTATTGATTTATCAAATAATGAAAAAATCGACATCTGAAAAACTGAATTTATCTGAAATCAGTTCGCTTACCGAAAAACAAATTTTAGGTCGAAAAAGGTTCAGTCTGAAATTGAAAAACGGAAAGTTAAGAGACTTAATAGAAATGAAGAACGAATCTGACATTAGAGAAACTAAAGAGTTATTTAATAATATCGGAATTGAAACCGGCTGAATAAAAAAATAAAAAACTATGCACAATACCGTGTATAATTAATTGCTAGTTATAGCCGACTTACGAAAGTACTTGCGGACTTTCTATCTGTGATTTATTTGCTAACCGCTTCTTAAACACACAACTAAACCATACACAAAACCGTTCTAATGCATTTAATCTATCACGATGAAAAGAATTTTAACAGCCATATTTTTGATTAGCACTTTGACTTTGTGCGCTCAGACGGACAAAATAGTTGGGGAATATTTCCTTGAACTTGGAAACGAAAAGCATCATATCGAATATCGGTTAAATATTAACTCAGACGGAACTTTCTATTTTCACTCTTATACTAATAGTCAAAAAGGAATTCCCCCAATAGTTCATAAATACGGAAAAGGAACTTGGAGTGCGGACGGAAAAATTGTTTCGTTTGTGACGAATAAGGAAAAGGACTTAGACGAAAAACATACTCTGGACTTTAGCGCTTCTAAGGCAAGATTTATTACGAAACCTTTGCGGGACAAAACCGACCGAATAATAAAAACTAGACTTAAGTTTTACGAATCGGAAATTTTCTGGATTGAAGGACTTGACATATTCAAAAGCTAAAAGCCTATTGCAACAATACCTAAAAGCAATGTGGACTTTGGCGCAAAACCCAAAGGGTTGCGCTTACATTCTTTTCAAACCACATTATCTCCTAAAGCATCTGGTATACCCAAAATTAAAAAGTATCAATCCTGAAAAAGAAAGCGTTGCCACCAAAGGCGTTGAAAGGAGCATGAGTATCGTAAAAAGAATTGAATAGTAAATAGGATAGATTAGTATTGAAAATCCAAAACGAAGGGTGGCCGAAAATTCAGGTTCCCAAATCTTAGGTTTGACAAAAACGGTCCATAAAATCAAAACAGGAAAATTTAACAACCAAAAAATAGGTTGCAAAACCCATCTCAAAAGACTTGAACTGGCTTTCACATTTTCGACAGAATCTGATTTTAACCTGGCAATGGTCTTATTTACTTCACTGGGGTTTAAATAATCGACACCAAGTGCATCAAGTTGCTTTTCAATGCGGTCATATTCCGCCTCATCTTCAATATGGGTAGTTAATTTTTTCAATTGTTGGCTTACTAAATCTTTAATAAGCGATACTGAATCTCTGATATCTAATGGGTCATATTTGCTTTTTACTGAAATGGGTTTACCAAAATATATAGCAGCCTTATCAGGAAAAGCGGTTAAATTCTTATAATTCAGGCCTACGGGTACAATTTGAATATCAAGTTCTGAGTTTTGATTTAAGGTGTGAAATAATATTCTTGTAAACCCTTTACTTAATGGCCTAACCCGTCTTTTTTGGTTATGATTTGCTTCAGGAAACATTAAAATAGCCTCGTTATTACTTAGGAGTGCTGCGCAAGAATCAAAAACCGCCTGATTATTCTTTAAAGCATCACGCCCATCACGTATGCGATAAATAGGAATCATTTGAAAAAAAGCAAAAATAGACTTGTAAAAATTAGTTGTAAAAACATCAGATCTAGTTAGAAAATAGGGCTTCCTATTACAATCAATAACAATTAAAAGGGGGTCGATGAGGGCATTTTGATGATTGGGTAAAAATAACACAGGTTTATCTTTAGGCACATTTTCGAGTCCCTTAACCACTATTTTTCCGTAATAAAGGTGCAGCGCAACTTTAAAAACAACTTTTATTATTTGATACAAGAAATTTTTCAATTCAACTGTTTTTATTGAATTTATGTTGACCCCAAATACTTGCTAATACGAGTCCTGATACTAGATGCCATAATCCCCAAAAGGCTGCGATTAATGCCATGCCCCCTAAGCCGTCAAAAAAAGTAAAAATGAGTAATAATCCTAATCCAGAATTTTGAATTCCGGTTTCAATGGTAATACTTTTGGTTTCTGCTTTTGACAATTTTAATAATTTGGCCATTGAAAAGCCTGTAAAAAATGCCAGAACATTATGCCCCAGCACCAAAAAAAATACAAGAGCTACATAGTCTAAAAACACATCGCTATTCTTATACAATGCTATGAAAATTAATACCACAAAAAAGAGAAGCGAAAAAACCCTTAATATTTTAGAAAGCTTTTTAGCTAATTTAGGGTTTAGTTGCTTTAACCACATTCCTAAAACTAAGGGCAGCCCTAAAAGTAAGGCCACTAATAGTATCATTTGAAATGGCGAAATAGCAATAGTTTTAAGAATAACCTCTGTAGGCGCATACAAAGCACCCCAAAATTGTAAATTCAAAGGGGTCATTATAATTGCCAAGACGGTAGCTATGGCGGTTAAAGAAATAGATAGGGCTGTATTGCCCCCAGCTAAATGACTGATAAAGTTTGAAATATTTCCGCCTGGGCAGGCTGCTACTAAAAACATACCCAAAGCAAAACTCGGATACGGATTCAAAAAATACACAAAAACAAAGGTTACCGCAGGTAGTAGTATAAATTGACTTAATACACCCACTAAAATAGGTTTCGGATTTTGTAAAAGTGCTTTGAAATCACGAACTGAAATATCTAATGCGATACCAAACATGACCAATGACAAGGCTAAATTTAAGACCCACAAGCTTTGCTCGTCAAAATTTATATGTAGGCTGTCAATCAATGAATCAGTCAATTTGAGCTTGCTTTATTAATAGCGATGAAGTTAAAAAATCACTTTAGGTATATCAACTAATCAATCAAATACTTTTAACTTTAAACCTCTAAAACGCAATAAAATGGCAATGACCCCAAGTAATATGATGCCTTTAGGCACTGAGGCACCCAATTTTAATTTACCTGATACGCTAAGTGATACTAACAAATCACTACACGCTATCAAAGGTAAAAGAGGTACGCTCGTTGCCTTTATTTGTAACCACTGCCCTTTTGTGATTCACATCAATCCAGAATTGTCAAAAATGGCTAAAGAATACCAAGAAAAAGGTATTGGTTTTGTCGCTATTTCAAGTAATGACATTGAAAATTATCCGCAAGATGCACCACATTTAATGAAGCAAACAGCGCATGAATATGGGTACACCTTTCCGTATCTCTATGATGAATCTCAGGCGATCGCAAAGGCTTATGATGCTGCTTGTACTCCTGATTTTTATTTATTTGATGAAGTGTTACAACTGGTGTATCGGGGTCAACTCGATGACTCACGACCCGGAAACGGACAAGCAGTTACGGGAAAAGATGTACGCACTGCTATGAATGCGCTACTTGAAAACAAAACCATTAATTCTGATCAAAAACCCAGTATTGGGTGCAATATCAAATGGTTAGCGCACTAAACCCAAAAGGGTCATTATATTTGTTCACAAAATCGAAAGATGAAAATCAATCCAACTGAAGCACTCGAAAAGCTAGCCAACATTGACTTCTCTTTTCTTCAGGTATTTGAACATGGCACCCTAGCTGTTGAAGTGTATAAGCCTGAAGGTGTCGATGCACAAAAACCACATGAACGCGATGAAGTATATGTGATTATCGCGGGTCAGGGCGAATTTTTTAATAACGGCAAAAGAAGCAATTTTAAAGCCGGAGATTTCTTTTTTGTAAAGGCAAGAAATGAACACCGCTTTGAAAATTTCACTGATGATTTTTCAACTTGGGTTTTATTCTTCGGACCAAAAGGCGGAGAAATATAAGACCCTATAACCAATTTTTCCGCTGTGCTAATCTTTCGATATGCGCAAAATGATGATTGCCATGCCATACGTATTTGGCAATATTTTCTTCCACAGTTACTGCCACATTGCCTTCTGGATGTATATAGTGTCTCTTTAAATCGTCCGCAGTTAATCCTTTTAAAAAATAAACCAATTTCGCGTGTAAAGCTGTCAAATAAGTTAATGAAATTTGAATCGGAGCCGTTTTTGCATCAAATAATTGACTCCATTCTTTCTCCTCATAGGCCTTAATCAACGGTTCATTTTCGGTCATCGCCCATTTAAAACGCGTGTAACTGTGATGATGACTATCTGCAATATGATGTACGACTTGTCTGACCGTCCATCCACCAGGGCGATAGGGTGTGTTTAATTGTTCTTCGGAAAAATCAGCCACTAGTCCTTTTAGTTTTTCAGGAAGGATTTCTAAACTATGAATTCGATCTTTTACTTGATTTTCATTTTTTGCGGGTTCATACAAAAATTTTCCTATGGGATATTTCAGTTTTTCCATAGATTAAAAGTACTAAACTTTAACAGCAAAACTCATCTAAAAAAGAAGATAAATAGCGGGTTAAAAAATAAAAAGTAGGGTAAATAGATAAATAAGTTGTTTCAGCTATAACAAACAATTAATTCAAAAAAATGAAGCCTATAAAACTTACCATCATCTTATTTTTCGGTATAATTTTTCAAAGTTGTTGCACTTTTTATGGCGATTGTGAAGATGACGTAAGGGGTATCTTCATCGACTCACAATACACTCCTGTTCTTTTAGAACGAACTGATTTTGAAGCCTCTGTAGCTCTAACCAACCCCACTACTATAGGCACTTCAGGGAAAATATACATTGTCAATAACCTGTTGTTTATCAATGAATTACATAAAGGTTTTCACATTTATAATAATAGTGATCCTACCAACCCGCGGCTTCTTAAATTTTTAGAAGCCCCAGGTTCAACCGACCTTGCCATTCGAGAAAATATGATTTACATCAACCAGGCAACTGATTTAATTGTGGTGCAATACAATGAAGGCTCAAGTGATGTCAGTTTAAAAAAACGAATCGCAAATACGTTTCCACCGCTGCGTTCTCCTGATGGTTTTGATGCGTATGACATTCCTGAAAATTCAGTAGTTGTTGATTGGAAACTTAAAAATTAAACGAACATGAAAAAATATATAGTAAAACTCTTAGTTTTTCTGGTTATAATTAGTTGTGAATCAGATTCAACGAATATCGAATCGCAATCTTCAACCGACGGTCAAGGTGGTTCGCTAGCACGGTTTACCTTAAAAGGCGATTATTTGTACACAGTTGATGATTCAGGTTTAAATGTCTTCAACATCATTAACACTGAAGATCCTGTAAAGGTCAATGCCATACCCGTTGGCTTTAATATTGAAACGCTATTTGGTTATAAAGACTACCTCTACATTGGCTCACAAAATGGAATGTTTATTTACGATTTAGAGAATCCGGAGTTTCCAAAAAAATTAGCCTCAGTAGAACATTTTACGGCCTGTGATCCTGTTATAGCAAATGATACTCATGCCTTTGTTACCTTACAATCAACTTCTTTTTGTGGCAATGATATCAACGTTTTAGAAGTTTATGATGTCACTACCATCACGAATCCTATTTTAGTGAATAGCAGAAATCTTACCGGACCAAGAGGTATTGGACTATATGGTAACTATTTATTTGTTTGCGATGACGAAATAAAGGTTTTTGATGTTTCAGCACCTGAAGAATCTAAATTGGTAACCTCAATTAATAAGTTTGCCTTTGATGTAATCATACGTAATGATTTATTAATCGCGATTGGATCATCAGGCTTATATCAATACCAATTATCAAATGACACTGAATCTGGGGTTCAAATAACCGAATTGAGTACCATATCTATTTAAGCTGTCTCGATTATTCTTGAAATGGCTCTGAAACCCTATCAGAGCCATTTTTGTTTTTAGCCTAACTGGCTTTAAACGATTAGTGTTATCTTGCTACTACCCACGATTAATTTAATAATATTCGCTTCACATGAAATCTTTTACAATAGCTGAAATCAATACTTTGTTGAATGGCACCCTAATTGGCGATACCGCTGAAATTATTACAGGTCCGGAAGAATTACAAAAAGCACAAACCAACCATATTACCTTTATTGGCAGTGCAAAATATATTTCTCGATGGAAAGATTCAAAGGCATCTGCAGCAATTGTAAATGAAAATTTAGAGGTAAAACCAGGAGAAAATAAAGCGCTAATAAAGGTAAAAAACGCTGATTTAGCAATGGCTAAATTATTAGATGCTTTTCAACCTGAATTGCCTGTTTTTGAATCAGCTATTCACAGTACGGCTGTTATACATGAAACCGCCAAATTGGGGGCTGGATGTAAAATTGGTGCAAACTGTTATGTGGGTAAAAATGTGGTTATAGGTGACGGGGTAATCATGTACCCTAATGTGACCATTCTCGATGAAACTATTATAGGTAACCAATGTGTATTTTGGTCAGGAACAGTAATTAGAGAACGCTGCGAAATTGGTCATCAATGTATTTTTCATGCCAATGTTAGTATCGGAGCAGATGGTTTTGGCTATCGCCCTAGCGATGATGGAACGGGACTCGTGAAAATTCCGCAAATAGGAACTGTGGTCATTGGTAATGATGTTGAAATTGGAGCTAATTCATGTGTAGACCGAGGTAAATTTAGCGCAACCATTATAGGCGATAACTGTAAAATTGATAATCAAGTTCAAATTGCTCATAACTGTATAATGGGTAAATCGTGTATCATGGCAGGCCATAGCGGATTGGCTGGATCTGTTACCTTGGGCGATGGAGTGGTTATCGGGGGCAGCGCTTCAATTAAAGATCATACCACCTTACATTCAGGTGTGGTAGTTGGCGCAGGATCAGGAGTGGTAGGCGATGTTAAAGCTGGCAAATCAGTATTGGGTTACCCCGCACAAGATTCACGTGACATGTTGAAGCAATGGGTCATGATGCGAAAATTAGCAAAAAAGGCATAGAAAAAATATGTGAATATCAAAATATAAATGCCGAAAATTCAGACATTTGAAGATTTAACACTATATTTGGTCTTTAATAATTATTTAATTTTAGTATTATGAGTAAAGGAACAGTAAAATTCTTCAACGATTCCAAAGGTTATGGTTTCATCACTGAAGATGGTTCGAACGAAGATCATTTTGTACATATTTCAGGCTTAATCGATGAGATTAGAGAAGGTGATGTTGTAGAATTTGAACTACAACAAGGTAAAAAAGGATTAAACGCCGTTAATGTAAAGGTAGTAGACTAAGATAAGGTTACATAAAACTTTTTTAGAACACAGAAAGCTCCGATAATTCGGAGCTTTTTTTTGCACCTTACTCAATTTCTTTCATTGATACTTCTTCAAGGCCCCACAACTTTAATTAATTTCAACGCGCTACAAGCCAACAATAGCCGTTATTTTTTATCAAAACGTTAATAAAAAATAAAGATTTTTACGTTGTTTTCAGTTTATTCTTAAATATTTGAAAAAATAACAAAAAATGAAGAAAAAGTAATAATATCTTTCAATGCAAAACGTTATATTGTAACACAATTTAAGAGCCCCACTCTTATTTTAAAACTTAAGCCTTATGATTACTCTACTTAGTGGATTGTTTATTTTGTTGGCTATAAACATAGCCTTATTGAGATTTAGTTCTATGGAAATTGAAAACCCTTATAAGAGAAAGTAGGGTAAATTGAAATTCAATTGTTGTGTAATAAAATAACACAACAGCACTTGATTTCTTTCTTATTAATTTTAATTGCCTTGATTGCAATAAATTTAATTTTATTGCTGTTCAGTGTGAACGAAAAATAAAAAAACTCCTTTACCAGATTTGGTAAAGGAGTTTTTTACTTTGAAAAAAGCCTTCTATTTTATCTAGCCCACTTTCATCAATTCTACATCAAAAATCAAGGTCGCATTCGGAGGTATAACTCCACCAGCACCTGAGGCACCATAACCTAAATCAGAAGGAATAACAAAACGTGCTTTATCGCCAACTTTTAAAAGTGCTATACCTTCATCCCAACCTTTAATAACCTGACCAATGCCTAATTGAAAAGAAATAGGGTCATTTCTTTTGTAAGATGAGTCAAAAACTTGTCCGTTAAGTAAAGATCCTTCATAGTGCACAGATACCTGTTGCCCTGAAGCCGCCTGGTCTCCATTACCCTTTTGTATAATTTTATAGCGTAAACCGGAATCTGTACTTTCAAAGCCTGCTGCTACCTTATCTAGTTCAGCAGCTTGTATTGCCTTTTCTTCAGCTATTCTTGCAGCTTTAGAATTGTTAAATTCTTCAAAAGTAGCAAGTGAGTCAAAGTCTTCTGCCTCAGTTCCTAATCGTACAATTTCAAGACTTTCAATGGTATCTCCTTGTGCAACAGAATCAACGATATCCTGACCCGATACCACATGACCAAAAACAGTATGTTTATTATCTAACCAAGGGGTGGCAATATGGGTAATAAAAAATTGACTTCCGTTCGTACCTGGTCCTGCGTTCGCCATAGATAGTACACCGGGTTCATTATGTGTTAATTCAGCATGAAATTCATCATCAAACTTATAGCCAGCGTCTCCTGTACCGGTACCTAATGGGCATCCGCCTTGAATCATAAAATCAGGAATTACTCTATGAAATTTTAATCCGTTGTAATAAGGTTCGCCTTCTGCTTTAGCTGAATTTTTCATTTTACCCTCAGCAAGGGCTACAAAATTACCAACCGTACCGGGGGTTTTGTCATGGGTAAGTTTTACTAGTATTTCGCCTTTTGATGTATTGAATTTGGCGTAGATTCCTTCTTGCATTGTTCGATTTTTAAATGAACCGCAAAGGTAGGAAATTTGCTCACTTAATTATTCACTAATAATACCGTATTTATCAAATAAATAAACCAAACTGGTCATGGCAGCAGCGCCTAATTCTAACTCACGGCGATTGACATGCTCAAAGGTATCATTCTCAGCATGATGGTGATCAAAATAACGTTGCGAATCTGGGCGTAGACCTGCGAGAACAATTCCGTCTTTTTTTAAAGGACCAATATCAGCACCTGATCCACCTTTGGCAAACAAGTGAATTAAGTAGGGCTCAAAAAGACTAGACCAACTTTGTACTTGTTTCAAATTTGCTTCAGAGCAATCAAAAGAAAAGCCTCGAGGAGTAAATCCGCCAGCATCACTTTCTAAGCCAAAAACATGATTTTCATTTTTGTTCTCTGCCACTTGTGCATATTCGCGTCCCCCTCTCAAACCATTTTCTTCATTCATAAATAGTACGGCTCTGATGGTTCGCTGTGGTTTATACCCTGATTTCTTTAACAAACGAAGTACTTCCATACTTTGAACGCAACCTGCCCCATCATCATGTGAGCCATCACCTAAATCCCATGAATCTAAATGCCCCCCAACCACAATAATTTCATCAGGTTTGGCAGTACCTTTAATTTCTCCTATAACATTAAAAGATTCTATATCTTCAAGTTGTCTGCAATTCAGTTTAAAAAAGAAGTTCAAATCAGGATTCAATTTCAAAGTAGCACTTAAAAAATCTGCCCCATTGGTACTTATTGCCGCAGCAGGTACACGTTCAGCAACAGGTGTATCGCCATAACTCATTGAGCCAGTGTGCGGAAAATCATCTTGTCTTAAATTCATAGAACGCACAATAACCCCCAGCGCTTCGTACTTACCTGCTTCCGCTGCCCCAGCGTAACGTTGGTCTACACAACTAGAATAGGCCTGAAAGGTATTAATCAGTGAAGCGTTCATCGGCCTGTTAAAAAAAACGATATTACCTGATATTTTTTCTTTTCCTAGTGCTTCTAATTCTTCAATGCTTTGTACCTCAATGACCTTGGCTTTTATGCCTCTTCCGCCCGTGGCTATCGATCCACCCAATGCACAAATCGGCACATTATTAGTCACTCCGGGTGCTGTTTCAATATAGGCAAATTCAGGGGCGCCTCGAACCCATTTGGGCACCATTACTGGTTGCAACCATACACGATCTAGGCCTAATGAATCTAATTGTTTCTTGGTATAATCTACCGCCTGTTGGGCTTCAATAGACCCTGAAAGTCTTCCGCCAATTCTATTTGACAAATGACGAAGCCATTGATAACTTTGCCCTTCATTCAAAGCGATATCATAAAATTCTCGAAGTTGATCTGCATCCTCATTTTGAGCAAAAGTAACTGTGGCAATAAAAAATAAGAGTACTAATACCTTTTTCATAGATTTTCCTTTTCTAATTGAATTTTATAGTCTTCTAAATTAGCTTTTATTTTCGGAGA